>NZ_JBGFFF010000040.1:0-32308 GCF_056175785.1 Acidovorax sp. LjRoot204 | reverse complement strand
ATCTTGTTGCTGCTGGCGTTGATGCCTTTCATGGTCTCGACCACTTCGGCCACCACGTCTCCGCCTTGCACGGCCACGGTGCTGGCGCTCACGGCCAGCTGGTTGGCGGCTCGCGCGTTGTCGGCGTTCTGGCGCACGGTCGAGCCCAGCTCTTCCATCGAGGCGGCTGTTTCTTCCAGGGCCGAGGCCTGCTGTTCCGTGCGCGCGCTCAGGTCGTTGTTGCCTGAGGCGATCTGTGCGCTCGCTGACGCTACGCCTTCGGCGTTGCTGCGCACGCCCGACACCACACGCGCCAGGTTGGCCCGCATGTCGCCCAGCGCATTCAGCAGCTGGCCCATTTCATCCTTGCCGCCGGGGGGCACCTCGGTCGCCAGGTCGCCATCGGCAATCGCGCGGGCGGCCAACACGGCGTGATGGGCGGGGCGCGTAACGGCGCGGGTGATGGCCACACCCAGTACGGCCGCCAACGCCACGCACAGCGCGAGGGTGCCCAGCACCCAGATGCGTGCCGCATTGAACACTGTCATCGCTTCCTCATTGGCCTTCAATGCAGCGTCCGCATTGATCTTTTGCAGCTCGCCTAGGGTCTCGGCGGTGGCCACAAAGGCTGACTCCGATTCGCCCGCATACAGCATGCTCAACGCATCTGCCGTGAGTTCCATGGTCTCGGCAGTGCTGAAGTCCACGCCCTTGGCAATGTCCGCCAGCTTGTCCTGCAACGCCACATAGGCCGCCTTACGCGCCTTGTAGGCGTTGAACACCTCGCGCTCCTTGGGCATGTCGATGAGCGGCTCGTAGATCGCCTCCACACGGGTCAGGTCCTTGTGGCGCTGCGCCACCTGCTCGGCAAACGCCTTGACCTCGGCCGCGCTGCGCGCAGTGACCATGCCCGCCTCTGCACGGCGCATGCGGTTGAGCAGCACGCGCAGCTCGCCCGTTTGCGTGACGCTGGGCAGCAGATTGGTGGCGATCTCCTCAGCGTTGGCGTGGATGCGGGACATTTGCACCAGCGCAATGGCGCCGAGCAAGGCGGTCAGCAACACCACCGCCAGGAAACCCGCCGCCAGCTTGACGCCAATGCGCAGATCAGAAATTTTCATGAATTACCTCAAAGTACCTCGTGACACCGGGACCACCCCAGGTGTGTAACCAAATGCAGTCTATCAGCGGGCCTGACCGCACATTGCGCGGCTTTTCCCTACCCCACCGGGGCACCGCCCACAAAAAAGCACGCCATCCATGGCGGATGGCGTGCTTTTATTTTGATAGCAGCTGGCGCAATCGGCACCAGCGCTACCGGCCTATCTGACCTATCAGGCCTGCGACTTCTTGTAGCYGKCGATGCCGTCGRYGATTTCCTTCTTGGCSGCGTCGATGCCTTCCCAGCCCAGCACCTTGACCCACTTGCCSKYTTCCAGGTCCTTGTAGTGCTCRAAGAAGTGGGCGATGGCGTTGCGGCGCATGGCGTTCACATCGTCGATGGTCTTCCAGTGGTCATACATGGGCAGGATCTTGGACGTGGGCACGGCAATCACCTTGCCATCCACACCGGCCTCGTCTTCCATCATCAAGATGCCCAGGGGGCGGCAGGGCACGACCACGCCGGGGAACAGCGGGTAAGGCGTGATCACCAGCACATCGACCGGGTCGCCGTCGCCCGACAGCGTCTGCGGCACATACCCGTAGTTGGTGGGATAGTGCATGGCGGTGGTCATGAAACGGTCCACAAATATGGCGCCCGATTCCTTGTCCACTTCGTACTTGATCGGATCGGCGTTCATCGGAATCTCGATGACGACGTTGAAGCTGTCAGGAACGTTCTTGCCTGGGGGGACGTTGTTGAGGGACATGTCTTGGATAGTGGTTTGTTGACGATAACCCGCGAGGCCTTCGGCACTGATGCAGCGCAACGAAGCGTCGGGATTAACCCTGATTTTAGGCGCACGCCCCTTTCTGCCCGCTTGCAAACCGGCGTTTGCCTGTAAATTGGGCCTGTTGGCCAATCGGCTCCTGCGCGAAACGCATGGGTAGCACGAGGAAGCAACGCAGCGGGGAAGCCACCGATGCGTTGGTCCCCCTCCGTGCAACACACCAAGGAGAATTGAATGGCTGCAAGTTCAGCACTGACATCCCCTCTCATCCTCGCCCTCGCTTGCGGGCTCATCGCGGTGGCCTACGGCATCYGGGCCCGGGGCTGGATCCTTTCCAAAGACCCGGGCAACGCCCGCATGCAGGAGATTGCCGCCGCAATCCAGGCCGGTGCCGCCGCCTACCTGGCCCGCCAGTACAAGACCATTGCCATCGTGGGCGTGGTGCTGGCGGTGCTCATCGGCGTGTTTCTGGACGGCACCACGGCGGTCGGCTTTGTGGTGGGCGCCGTGCTCTCGGGCGCCTGCGGCTTCATCGGCATGAATGTCTCGGTGCGCGCCAATGTGCGCACCGCGCAGGCGGCCACCCAAGGCATTGGCCCGGCGCTCGATGTCGCGTTTCGTGGCGGCGCCATCACCGGCATGCTGGTGGTGGGGCTGGGTCTGCTGGGTGTCACGGGCTTTTACTGGTTCCTGGCGGGCAATGGCAACCACACGCCCACCACCCATCTGGCCACGCTGCTCAACCCGCTGATTGGCTTTGCGTTCGGCTCGTCGCTGATCTCGATCTTTGCGCGCCTGGGCGGTGGCATCTTCACCAAGGGCGCGGACGTGGGCGCCGACCTGGTGGGCAAAGTGGAGGCTGGCATCCCTGAGGACGACCCGCGCAACCCAGCCGTGATTGCCGACAACGTGGGCGACAACGTSGGCGACTGCGCCGGCATGGCGGCCGACCTGTTCGAGACCTACGCSGTSACRCTGATCGCCACCATGGTGCTGGGCGCSCTGATGGTGGCCACGGCCCAGGTCAATGCGGTGGTGTACCCGCTGGCGCTGGGGGCGGTATCCATCGTCGCATCCATCATYGGCTGCTTCTTCGTCAAGGCAACGCCCGGCATGAAGAACGTGATGCCCGCGCTGTACAAGGGTCTGGCGATCGCGGGCGTGCTGTCGCTCATCGCCTTCTATTTCGTCACGCTGTGGATCATGCCGGACAACGCGGTCACTGCCACGGGCACCCAGCTGCGGCTGTTTGGCGCCTGCGCCACCGGCCTCGTATTGACGGCCGCGCTGGTCTGGATCACCGAGTTCTACACCGGCACGCAGTACTCGCCSGTGCAGCACATTGCCCAGGCGTCCACCACCGGCCACGGCACCAACATCATTGCGGGCCTGGGCGTTTCGATGCGTTCCACGGCCTGGCCCGTGGTGTTTGTGTGCACGGCCATCATCGTGTCCTACGGCCTGGCTGGCCTGTACGGCATTGCGGTGGCMGCMACGKCSATGCTGAGCATGGCGGGCATYGTGGTGGCGCTSGAYGCSTAYGGTCCCATCACCGACAACGCGGGTGGCATTGCCGAAATGGCCGAGCTGCCCAGCAGTGTGCGTGACATCACCGACCCACTGGACGCCGTGGGCAACACCACCAAGGCCGTGACCAAAGGCTACGCCATCGGCTCTGCCGGCCTGGCTGCACTGGTGCTGTTTGCCGACTACACCCACAAGCTGGAGAGCTATGGCAAGGCCATCACCTTTGATCTGTCGGACCCGCTGGTCATCGTGGGCCTGTTCATCGGCGGGCTGATTCCGTACCTGTTCGGCGCCATGGCCATGGAGGCTGTGGGCCGCGCCGCAGGCGCTGTGGTGGTGGAGGTGCGCCGCCAGTTCAGCACCATCAAGGGCATCATGGACGGCACGGGCAAGCCCGAATACGGCAAGGCCGTGGACATGCTGACCACCGCCGCCATCAAGGAAATGGTGATCCCCAGCCTGCTGCCGGTAGTGGTTCCCATTGTGGTGGGCCTGCTGCTGGGGCCCAAGGCGCTGGGCGGCTTGCTCATGGGCACCATCGTCACAGGTCTGTTTGTCGCGATCAGCATGTGCACGGGCGGTGGCGCGTGGGACAACGCCAAGAAGTACATCGAAGACGGCCACCACGGCGGCAAGGGCAGCGAGGCGCACAAGGCCGCCGTGACCGGTGACACCGTGGGTGACCCCTACAAGGACACGGCCGGCCCGGCCATCAACCCGCTGATCAAGATCATCAACATCGTGGCACTGCTCATCGTGCCGCTGGTGGTCAAGTTCCACGGCGGGTAAAACCGCCCCGCCATCGTCAAAAAGGGGCCTCTGGCYCCTTTTTGACGCG
The DNA here is from genome assembly GCF_056175785.1 of Acidovorax sp. LjRoot204. Taxonomy (NCBI): domain Bacteria; kingdom Pseudomonadati; phylum Pseudomonadota; class Betaproteobacteria; order Burkholderiales; family Comamonadaceae; genus Acidovorax; species Acidovorax sp. LjRoot204. The sequence continues at coordinate 28,072 of NZ_JBGFFF010000040.1, read as the reverse complement.
TAACATCGCATCCACAGCAGCAGCCACTGGTATCGCGTTCCACTGAAGATGGCCTTGACACACACCACCCTGCCCGCCCCGGCCCCGACCGATAGCCCCGCTGCGCCCCAGCAGCGCATCGTCCAGATCGCGCTGGCCCAGGCCCGGCCTGTGGTGGAGCGCGTCATTGAGGCCACGCGCGTGTCCCTGCAAGCGCGCCTGGACAGTGCCCGCACTCCCGGCGAGCACCATGCGATGCAGGAGGCACGGCAGCAACTGGTGCGGCTGGCATCGGTGATGGCAGATCGCTACCCCGACGCACTGCGCAAGGCGCTGGACCAGGACACGGCACAGGGCGAGGACAAGCCCACGCGGTCCCTGTTCACCGTGCACTTTGACGACCTCGAACTGATGGACGAGGCGCAGATCAACGACAGCGTGGAGCGCGCACGTGCCCGTCAGGTACTGATCTCTGCAGTGGAAGGTCCGCTGGCGGACCTGGACGCGTTGGTGTGCGCGGCCCAGGGGCTGTCCCGGGTGCAGCCGGAGCACAACCCGCTGCGCCCCGACGTGTTCTTGCAGGCTCTGCAGTCCGTGGTGTCGCAGATGCAGGTCACACCCCAGGTGCGCCACGACTGGGTAGGGCTGATGGCACAGGCATTGGGCGCCGAGCTGCGCAGCCTGTACCTCGCGCAAATCGACCAGCTCAAGCAAAGTGGTGTGAAGCCTGTGGGCTATGCCATGCGGCAGGCCACGGGTGAAGTGGTCTATGTGGCGCCGGCCGACGCCGGGGCGTCCCCCGGTTTTGCAGCCGACAACGACTTGTACGTGTCGTCCACCAGCGCGGGCGACCCGTTGCTGACGCTGGACCGCCTGCGCCGCCTGCTGCTGGGCGAGTTCAATGACGCAGCCGCCCCTGCGGACATGAACGCCAACGGCGACAACCCCCAGGAATCTTTCGCAGCCCGGTTTGACCGGGAGTTTGAACACCCGTCACAAGGTTTGCCGCAGATCGACCCACCGGCCACGGATTTCGCGATGACGGTGCCCGCGGCGTTTGAGGCGCTGCAAGAGATGAACCAGGTCGGCCAGATGATGGAGCGCCTGGGTACGCCACGCGCGCCAGCCGGCAACGATGCAGACGGCAGCCCTGCTGCCGCGCAGCGGGCGCAGGCGCAGGGCCTGGGCCAGGCCTTGAGCATGGAGGTGGTGGCGCTGATGGTGGACAACATCGCGCGCGACACCCGGCTGCTGTGGCCGGTGCAACAGTTCATCCGCGCGCTGGAGCCTGCGCTGATGCAGCTGGCATTGGCCGACCCCCGCTTTTTCAGCCACAAGGAGCATGCCGCGCGCCGCCTGCTGCAGGACATCACAGACCGCAGTCAGGCCTTCAACAGCCCCGAAGCCCCTGGTTTTCAGAGCTTCATGCGCTCGCTCATGCACATCGCAGGCCCGCTGGCCACCGCCACCATCGACAGCGCTGATGACTTTGAACAAGTGCTGCAGCAACTGCACGCCAAATGGGCCGAGAAGGACCAGGCGCTCAAGCAGGAGCGCTTGCGCGCCATCGAGGCCCTGCAGCATGCAGAGCAGCGCCATCTGCTGGCCGCACAGATATCGCGCGAGATCTGGCTGCTGCCCGACATCGGCAAGGTGCMGGACGCCATCTCGCGCTTTTTGCTGGGCGCTTGGGCCCAGGTCATGGCGGAGGCGCGTCTTTCGGACAAATCAGGCACGACCGACCCGGGCCGCTACCAGGAACTGGTGGACGCGCTGATCTGGAGCGTACAACCCGAACTGACGCGCGCCAACACGGGCCAGCTGGCTCGCCTGCTGCCCAAGTTGCTGGCCAAATTGCGCGAAGGTCTGGCGTCCATCGACTACCCAACAGACCGCACGGAGGCTGTTTTTGAGCTGCTGATGCAACTGCACCAGCAGGCCTTCAAACCCGGGCCCAGGGTGGCTGCGCCAGCCCCTGCAGCCGCAGCGACTTTTGCAACGCCCACGGCAGAGCCGCAACAGCCGGCGCCCCTTGATGACGACGACCCCTGGGTTGCGCCCTCCGAAGCGAGGGAGTCCGGCTACATCGATATCTCGCAATCGCCCGAGAGCGAGGGCGCAGATACGGCCCCCGAGGCTGCCCCCAGCAGCGCAGCGCCCCTGCCGCTGCCCGCCGCCACCATCACGGTGGGCACCTGGGTCAACCTGCAGGTGGCGGGCCAGTGGGAGCGCACACAGCTGTCCTGGATCGGCTCGCACGGCAACCTGTTCCTCTTTACCAGCGCCGCTGGTCGCACCCAGTCGATGACCCTGCGGCTGCTAGACCGGCTGCTGCAACAGGGAGCGATGCAGGTGCTGGCCGAGCACACCGTGGTGGACAACGCCCTGGACGCCGTTGCTCAGACAGCCATGCAAAACAGCGTGGAAAGCAGGCACTGAAGGCCGCTTGCACAACAAAAGTGGTCAAACACGGCAGACGGTGATACCCTGTCTCCATCACTCCAAGGCTTTGCAGAATTCAGGGGAATTTGTCAGGGCCTTAGCCCGCTTTGGCGGGCTTTTTTAATGGATTTCCGCTTTGGCGGTTTTTCTCTAAGCGCCCCGCCCAGCAGGACCTTTTTGGCGTGTCGAACAGCCGCAGCCACTGCGGCTCAGTGAGCGCTCGCAGCAGGCAGGGTGAGCGTCGCCCGCAAGCCGCCAAGGCCTGCGGGCTCCAGATCCAGCCGCCCCCCATACAAAGCTGCCAGGTCCTGCACGATGGCCAGGCCCAGTCCCGTGCCGGGAACGGTTTCATCCAGGCGCACGCCGCGTTCCAGCGCCTGATCACGTTGCGCGGCATCAATGCCGGGGCCGTCGTCTTCCACCGCAACCACCAGTTGGGGCTGCGCAGCGCCCGATGCGGCGGGCAGCAGTTGCATCTGCAGCCGCACCGCAGCCTGCGCCCACTTGCAGGCGTTGTCCAGCAGGTTGCCCAGCATTTCCTGCAGGTCCTGCGCCTCGCCCGCAAAGAAAAGCGGCACCACTGAAGACTCGGCACTGATATCGAGCAACCGGTCCGCATGCACCTTGTTCATCACGCGCACCAGCCCATCCACCACCGGCTGCAGCGGCGTGCGCTGCCCGGGCAAGCGCGCAGATGCCGCCACCCGCGACCGCGCCAGGTGCCAGTCGATGTGCCTGCGGGCCACCTCCACCTGCTCTCGCACCAGCGCCGCCAGCTCCGGGTCATCAGTGGGCGGTTGTGTGCGGGCCGCGTTCTCCAGCACCGTGAGGGGCGTCTTGAGCGCATGAGCCAGGTTGCCCGCCTGGGTGCGTGCCCGCTCCACCACCTCACCATGCCGGCGCAGCACGGCATTAAAGTCGTCGACCAGCGGCTGCACTTCCGCAGGGAAGCTGCCTTGCAATTGCGAAGCCCGCGCTTCTTGCACATCCTGCACCGCGCGCTGTAGCGCCTGCAGGGGCTTGAGCCCCACCGCCACCTGCGCCCAGGCGGCGGCGACCAGCAGCAATAGCAACACTGCCAGCGACAGCCCCAGCACGCCAGTGAACCGGGCCGTGGCTGCCTGCGTGGCCTGCAGGTCGGCGGCCACAATCAAGCGCCAGCGCGCTGCATGCACGCCCTCGGCGCGCACCGTGCGCTCCAGCACCAGCAAAGGCGCGCCCTGCGGGCCTGTCATCTCGTGCACATGCACGGTGCCATCGGCCAACGCATCCACCTGTAGCGCCAGGCTGGTGTCCCACAACGAGCGCGAGCGCAACACCCCTGCCCGCTCGCGCCCGTCGGGCGCCATGGCGTCCACCTGCCAATACAGGCCGGAGTAAGGCTTGAGCCAGCGCGGGTCGGACAGCGCCTCGGCAGCAATCACCGGCTGCCCCTGGGCGTCAAACTCCAGCCGCGCCGTGATCTGGTCCAGCTGCAGCTGCAGTGCAGCCTGAAACTGCTGTTGCACATGCTCGCGGAACAATCCGCTCAGCACCAGCCCAGCGAGCACCATGGCTACGGCTGCCCCCGTCAGCGTGACGGCCAGCAGCCGCACCCGCAACGACCGGGACCAGTGCACGGGCGGAGCAGGTGGCACAGCTTGCGCGCTCATGGCGGCACCAGGCGGTAGCCCATGCCACGCACGGTTTCGATGCGGGCCGAATCCACCGGGGCAGCCGACGAAGCCGCAGGAGGCAACATCTTCTTGCGCAAGCGCCCCACAAAGACCTCGATGGTGTTGGAGTCCCGATCAAAGTCCTGCGCATAGATGTGTTCGGTCAGCTCCGCGCGTGACACCAGCACGCCAGGCCGGTGCATGAGGTAGTCGAGCACCTTGTACTCATGCGCTGTCAACGTCACCGGCTGGCCCGCACAGGTCACGCGGCCACTGCGTGTGTCCAGCGACCAGTCTCCACACTGCAGCACGGCCGACGCTTGCCCGCTGGCGCGGCGGATCAGTGCGCGAAGGCGCGCCAGCAGTTCTTCGAGGTGAAAGGGCTTGGTCAGGTAGTCATCGGCACCGGCATCGATGCCCGCGACTTTTTCGTGCCAGTTGTCGCGCGCGGTGAGGATCAGCACCGGCATGTTGCGCCCCTCGGCCCGCCACCGCTTGAGCACCGTGAGCCCGTCCACCACCGGCAGGCCCAGGTCCAGCACCACGGCATCCACTGCCTCGGTGTCGCCCAGAAACTGCGCGTCGCGCCCATTGTCTGCCTCGTCCACCGTGTAGCCCGCGCCGTCCAGGGCATTGCGCAACTGGGTGCGCAGCAGCGTGTCGTCTTCTACCAGCAGGATGCGCATGGAGGTGTCGTGGTCGGAAGGGTGTCAGCGATTGTCACGGCTTCGCTGCTGATCTTCGCGCGATTCTCGGGATCGCACACGCAGCACCTCCGCCGTGCGCGCATCGAGCTTGACCTTGGTCAACTGTCCGGCAGGCGTCAGCAGCTTGATCTCGTAGATCCAGCGCTCGCGCTCCTGCTCCAGTTCCACTTCCAGCACCTGACCAGGCACCTCGCGCTGCAGGCGATCGAGCACGACGGGCAGTGGCAGCACCTGGCCCGCCTGCACGGCCTGCCGGGCGCGGTCGTGGTCTTCCTTGCCGCTGGCCCACGCGGACGGCACGACCAGCGCGGCAGCCCACAGCACACACGCCGCCAAGCACATGCACCGGACATGGCGGCCCGCACAAGCAGCGTGGAAGGAGAAAGGCATGGGCGCATTGTCCTGCGCGATATCTGAACGGCCGATGAACAGCCCTTTCACACGCCGTTCAGGCGGGGATTTCAACAATGCCTGCACAAGCGATGAACCCCCCAAGGACCACAGCATGACTTCCCTTCGCACCCTGACTCTGGCGGCGCTCTGTGCACTAGCAGCCACCAGCATCAGCCACGCCGCTGACACAACCGCTGTCCAGCAGCTCGCCCACTGGAGCGCACAGGCCGGCAGCCCAGGCAATGCCGAAAAAGGCAAGGTGTTCTTCAACGCACGCCATGGTGGCGAATGGTCTTGCGCATCCTGCCACGGCACACCGCCCACCGCACAGGGCAAACACGCCAGCACCGGCAAGTCGATTGCGCCCCTGGCTCCGGCCTTCAACCCCAAGGCATTCACCGACACCGCCAAGGTGGACAAGTGGTTCCGCCGCAACTGCAACGACGTGGTGAGCCGTGAATGCAAAGCGGTGGAAAAAGCCGACGTGCTGGCCTACCTCAACGCCCTCAAGCCCTGAGACCGACACCATGCAAAAACCAGCCCTATTACGCCCTGCAGCCCTGGCCGCCGCTGTGTGCGCACTGACCCTGCTGACACTCTCCAGCGCCCATGCAGACAGTGGGCGCGCCATGCCGCGCAACGTGCCCAGTGCCTACACACAGGAATGCGCCGCTTGCCACACCGCCTACCCGCCTGGCCTGCTGCCCGCAGCATCCTGGAACCGCGTGATGACGGGCCTGGACAAGCACTACGGCACCGACGCATCGCTGGACGCCGCCACTGTACGCCAACTCAACCAGTGGCTGCAGGCCCACGCAGGCACCTACAAGCGGGTGAACGAGGAGCCACCCGAGGACCGTATCACCCGCTCGGCCTGGTTTGAACGCAAGCACCGAAAGATCGAACCCACCACCTGGAAGCTCGCCAGCGTGAAAAGCGCTGCCAACTGTGCGGCCTGCCACACAGGCGCAGACCAGGGGCAGTTTGACGAACACAACCTGCGCATGCCGGCGGGGCTCGATGTCCGCTCTCGCCGCGCCTGGAACGACTGAGAGCGGTGAACAGAACTCTTCTGGCGTCGTTGCTGTGTCTTGTCGTACTAACCGTACTGCCTGCGACACAGCGCCTAGCCAGAACCGCTTCGCTGAGCCCTGTTCGCCGCTCTCGATCTGCATTGAATCTGATCTGTATCCGGTCAAGGAACATACGATGAACAACACACCTACCCTCCATCCCGCCGATGCCTCGGCGCAACCCGCCCCCACAAAGGCCCTCAGTCGCCGGGTGACCGATGCGCCCTCGCGCATGTTCCACTGGCTGTTTGCACTTTGCTTTGCGGGGGCCTACGCCACGGCCGACGGCGAACACTGGCGGCTGCTGCACGTCACGCTGGGCTACGCCATGGCGGGGCTGCTGGGCTTTCGACTGCTGTACGGCATCTTCGGGCCGCGCACCTCGGGCCTGGGCCTGCTGTGGCGCAAGCTGGCGGGGACGCCCGCATGGCTGCGCACATTGCCCCAGGCCCCATCGGTTACGCAGATCAACTGGCGCCAGGGCCAGAACCTGCTGATGGCGCTGGCCATCGTGTTGCTGCTGGCGCTGGTAGCGCCCCTCACCCTCAGCGGATATGCCACGTACAACGACTGGGGCGCTGCGCTGGGTGGCAACTGGATGGGAGAAGCGGTGGAAGAAGTGCACGAGTTCTTCGGCAACGCCCTTCTGTTTGTGGTGTTGGCGCACATCGCGCTGATTGCCGGCTTGAGCGTGCTGCGCCGCAAGAACCAGGCCCTGCCCATGCTCACGGGCCGGGTGGAGGGCAAGGGACCCGACCTGGTTCCGAAGAACCGCACCTGGCTAGCAGCCCTGCTGCTGATCGCAACCCTGGCCTTTGGCGCCTGGCAGTGGCAACAGTCGCCCGGCGGATGGGTGGCCAACGGCACATCGACCGAACGCCAGCGGCACCACGATGACGACTGACGCACAGCCCCAAACAGAAGGAACTACGCCATGAAAATCTACATGTGTGCCGTTTGCGGCTGGATCTACGACGAGGCTGCAGGCCTGCCTGACCATGGGATCGCGCCCGGCACCCGCTGGGCCAACGTGCCCGACGACTGGCGCTGCCCCGAATGCAATGTTGGCAAGGCTGACTTTGTGATGTGCGAGGTGTGAAGGAGAGGTATCGGGTGCGGCCCACTGCGCTACGTCAGGGCTGCAGACATCGGTGCGCGGTATAACCGTTACACCATTGCATCCTCTGTGCAACGCAGCCTCACACACCCCATGCCACCTACCGACTCCCCCACCGGGCTCGACCCGGCCCTGGCCGCCCAACGCCTGCGCGACGAGGGTCCCAACGAACTGGGCATCAGCCAGCGCCGCACGCTGCGCGACATGGCCTGGGACGTGGTCACCGAGCCCATGTTCCTGCTGTTGCTGGGCGCAGGTGCCATCTACCTCGCCATGGGCGATGCGCACGAGGCGCTGATCCTGCTGGGCTTTGTGGTCATCATCATGGCGATCACGGTATTGCAGGAGCGCCGCACCGACAACGCGCTCAACACCCTGCGCGACCTCTCCAGCCCCCGGGCCCTGGCGTTGCGCGGCGGCACCATGGTGCACATTGCCGGCCGCGACGTGGTGCGCGAAGACCTGCTGATGATTGCCGAGGGAGACCGCATCCCGGCCGACGGAACGCTGCTGCAGGCCCACGAACTGGCCGCCAACGAGTCGATGCTGACCGGCGAGTCGGAGCCTGTGGCCAAACAACCTGCCGACAAGGTGTTTGCGGGCACGCTGGTGGTCAGCGGCCAGGGCCTGCTGAAGGTGACCGCCGTGGGCCGCCACACGGAGCTGGGCCGCATCGGCCAGTCGCTCGACACCATTGCCCTGCAGGCCTCGCCGCTGCGCGAGGAAATGGCGCGGCTCACGCGCAAGCTGGTGGTCATTGGCCTGTCGCTGTGCGCGCTGCTGGTGGCCCTGTTCTGGGCGCTGCGCGGCGACTGGCTGCAGGCCGTGCTGGCGGGCATCACGCTGGCGATGGGCGTGTTGCCGCAAGAGTTGCCGGTGATCATGATCATCTTCCTGGCCCTGGCCGCTCGGCGGCTGGCGGCGCAGCAGGTGCTCACGCGGCGGCTCAACGCCATCGAGACACTGGGTCAGACCACCGTGCTGTGCGTGGACAAGACCGGCACGCTCACCCAAAACCGCATGGCGGTGGCGGCGCTCTGCATTGCGGGCCAGGAGCTGGATGTGCAACACCTGCCAGCCGCAGCGGATGGCAGCGCGCTGCCCGATGCCTTCCACGAACTGGTCGAATACGCCGTGCTGGCCAGCGAGATCGAGCCGCACGACCCCATGGAGCAGGCCTTTCATCGCATGGCGGCGGACCACCTGGTGGACACCGAGCACCTGCACCCCGCATGGTCGCTGGCGCGCGAGTACGAGCTGTCGCCCCAGCTGCTGGCCATGAGCCACCTGTGGCGCGACGGCACCTCGGCACACGACACGGTAGCCACCAAGGGCGCGCCCGAAGCCGTGGCCGACCTCTGCCACCTGTCCGACGCCGAGCGCGCCGCCGTCAGCGCCCAGGCCGCGCGCCTGGCCGATCGGGGCCTGCGGGTGCTGGGCGTGGCCAAGGCCCGGCACCACACGCAAGACACCTGGCCAGACGCCCAGCACGGCTTCGACTTTGAATGGCTGGGTCTGGTCGCACTGGCCGACCCGCTGCGCCCCGAGGTGCCCCAGGCCGTTGCGCAGTGCCGCCAGGCGGGCATTCGCGTGGTGATGATCACCGGCGACCACCCCCGCACCGCGCGCGCCATAGCAGCCCAGGCAGGCATCGCCAACGACCGCGTGATCACAGGCGACGAGCTGGGACAGATGCCGCCGCAGGTGCTGGCCGACCAGGTCCGGCAGGTCAGCGTGTTTGCGCGCATCAAGCCGCATCAGAAGCTGGCGCTGGTGGAAGCCCTCAAAGCCCAGGGCGAGGTGGTGGCCATGACCGGTGATGGCGTGAACGACGCCCCGGCCCTCAAGGCCGCACACATCGGCATCGCCATGGGCCAGCGCGGCACCGACGTAGCCCGCGAGGCCGCTGCCCTGGTGCTGCTGCACGACGACTTCGCGGCCATCGTGCTGGCGATTCACCGGGGCCGGCAGACCTTTGCCAACCTGCGCCACGCCATGGTCTACACGCTGGCGGTGCACGTGCCCATTATTGGGCTGGCGCTGCTGCCGGTGCTGTTCGGGCTGCCGCTGGTGCTGGCGCCGCTGCACATCGCATTTCTGGAGCTGGTCATCGACCCGGCCTGCTCCATCGTGTTCGAGGCCGAAGAAGGTGCTGCCGACCTCATGCAGCAGCCGCCGCGCGCGGCCGACGAACCCCTGCTGTCCACCCGCCACATCCTGCTGAGCGTGCTGCAGGGCAGCGTGGTGACCGCTGCCGTGGTGGGCCTGTACGCTTGGCTGCTGAGCCAGCCCGCCCATGCCGCCACCGCCAGCACGGCCGCGTTTGTGGTGCTGGTGGCCGCCAATGCCGCACTCATCCTGCCCAGCCGCAGCAGCCAGACGGGTTGGCGCAGCCTGTGGGCGGGACTCACCCCGGTCAGCCTGTGGGTGGCGGGCGGCACGCTGGCCGCGCTGACGGCCATCACCACCGTGCCATGGCTGACCAATGCTTTCAGGTTTGTGCCGCTATCGCCCCTGCACTGGTTCATAGCCCTGCTGGCCGGGCTGCTGCTCACGGTGGTGTTTACGGCCAACAAGCGCTGGCTGCAGCCCGCCACACTGGCGCGCCATACTTCCCTCGCCTGATCCTCCCGCACTACACTATGCCCATTGTTCTGGAATCCATCGACCACGTCGTGCTCACCGTCGCCAGCATCGACAGAACCATTGCGTTTTATGAGCGCGTGCTGGGCATGACCGCGCGGGAGTTCAAGCCCCAGCGGTATGCGCTGCACTTCGGCGTGCAAAAGATCAACCTGCACGAAGTGGGCACGGTGGTGGACCCCAATGTGCGCCACGCGACGGCGGGCTCCGGCGACCTGTGCTTTCTCACCCAGATGCCACTCGACGACGTCATCGCCCACCTGCAGGCCGAAGGCGTCCCCATCGTGCAAGGCCCGGTGGGTGCAACGGGCGCCCGCCACAGGCTGCGCTCGGTCTACATCTACGACCCGGACGACAACCTGATCGAGATTGCCAACGAGGTGTGAGGCGGTGGCTGCACCGATCGCAGTACGGTCTCCCTCACAACGATCAGAACTCGGCCGAGATCGCCGCCCGCAACAAAGTTGCCGCGGGCTCCACCAGCTCTTGCAGCTGCCCGGCCCGGTCCTGCTCGATGGAGTGCAGCACCATTTCGTTGATGCCCCCCACCACGGCCATGGCCATCATGGGCTGCAGGGGCGTCTTGCGTTTGCGCTCACCCGGGCGGTTGTTCACCACGTCCAGCATCAGGTCGGCCAGTTGCTGGTTGGCGCGGCGGCGCGCGGCCAGGCCCGTCGGGCCCAGGCCCAGGATGTCGATGAACAAGGTGCGCAGCAGCACGGGGTTGCGCGCCAACACGCCAAAGTAGGCGGCCATGGCCTGCTCCACCTGGGCCTCCCAGTCGCTGTGCGGATCGATGGCAGCGCGCAGCACCGCAATCGCGTTGCCGCTGGCMGCCTCGTACAGCGCGGTCAGGCACTCGGCCTTGTCGGCAAAATTTTCATAAAAGGTGCGGCGCGACACGCTGGCTTCGCGCACGATGTCGGCAATGGTAGTGTCGGCATAGCCCTTGGCGGCCACGGCGCGTGCCATGCCCTCCAGCAGGCGGGCGCGGTGTTCGGTGCCCGCAGCGGGTGCAGCGGGCGCAGCAATTGGGGCGGTGACGTCACTCATGGAGGCTGATCGCAATGCAGAAAATTCGACGAGGTACTTGACAGTACCATAGTTGATCTGCATCATACAAATCCACCGGTACTGCAAAGTACCAAATCCATGCACCACCGCGCGGCCCCCTTGCGCCAGGAGCTTTCTTCATGACCGAACTCGTTGTCCGCCGCCTGCTGATCGACCTGGAGACGCCGTTTGCGCGCCACTGGTGTGGTGGCGACGCGTTTCGCTCTGCGCTGTTCAACGCGCTGTCGATGAGCTTTCCGGTGGGCGAGCAGTTCTTTATCGATGCCGTGCGTGACGGCCACAAGGCCCTGCACCCCGACAGGCAGGCGCAGTTTGCCGACGAAGTGCGTGGCTTCATCGGGCAGGAGGCCACACACCGCCGCATCCACGCGCTGTTCAACGGCCACCTCGACCAGCAGGGCCTCGCCAATGAATGGGCCCCGCGTGCGCAAGAGCGCATGAAGCTGTTTGCGGGCGCCGACCCACGCCATCCGCTGGCTGTGACCGCTGCCAACGAGCACTTCACCGCCCTGCTCGCCGAATGGCTGCTTGCCCACCCCGAGGTGCTGCAGGGCGCCGAGCCGCGCCTGGCCACGATGTGGCAATGGCACTGCGCCGAAGAGTCCGAGCACAAGAACACGGCCTTCGACCTTTACCAGGCACTGGGCGGCAACCACGAGTGGCGCATCACCTGGTTCCGCCGCATCACGGTGGTGTTCCTCGGCGATGTGCTGCGCCAGACGGTGCTGAACCTGCGCCGCGATGGCTCGCTGTGGAAATGGAGCACGTGGACCAGCGCCGCACGCACGTTGTTCGGCAAGGGCGGCCTGGTGCGCGAGACCTGGCGCCCCTGGCGCGAGTACCTGCGCCCCGACTTTCACCCCAGCCAGCACGGCACCGACTTGTCGGCACGCTGGCTGGCGGAGCACAGCAACGCCTACACCCCGGTGGGTGCGCGCTGACAACCACGACCTGACACCATGACCCATCCCACCACGCCCCGGCACACAGGCCGGGCAGGCGCGGCTTTGCTCTGCCTGCTTGCATCTACCACCCTGACCCTGCTGCCCCTGCAGGCCCACGCCGCCCCTTTGGCGTTTGACGCAGCGCTGCAGCAGCTGCAGCAGCGCTCCGACCAGCTGGCCGCATCGCGCAGCGCCGTCGAAAGCGCCCAGCTGCGCCGCGACGCCATGCAGCGCCTGGGCGGCCCGGTGGTCAACCTGAGCGGCGCCGCCTATACCTACAACGCCAACCTGGACGTGGACCTGAACCCGCTGAACCGCGCACTGCCTGGCGTGCTGTCGCAGCTGCCACCCCAGCTGGCGGGCTCGCTGGCCCAGTTGCCGCATCTGCCGTCCAGCTACACGCTCAACCGCAGCAAGAGCGACACCACAGCCTCGGTCTCTGCCATCTGGCCGATCTACATGGGCGGCGCCAGCAATGCGGCCCGGGGCCTGCTGGATGCCCAGGCGCAAGAAGCCCAGGCCGACGCCGCCAAAACCGGCCATGAGGCCACCACCCTGCTGGTGCAGCGCTACTTTGGCGCCCAGCTGGCGCAGCGCGCGGCCCTGCTGCGCGAATCGGCCCTGGCCACCATTGAGCAGCACGACGCCGCCGCACAGAAGATGCTGGACGCCGGCGTGATCGCACGCGTCGAACGCCTGCAGGCCCGCTCCGCGCTGGAAGAGGCCCGCCGCAACGCGCGCAAGGCCCGCGACGATGCCGAGCTGGCCGCCACGGCGCTGACCCGCACCCTGAAGGCGTCCGACCCTGTGACGCCCACCAGCCCCCTGTTTGTGCTGAGCCAGCCGGTCGAGCCCCTGCCCCACTTCATCGACACCGCCTTGGCCCACCACCCAGGCTTGGACAAGGTGGCCGCCAAGAAAGAACAAGCCACGCAACTGCACGCCGCCCAGGAGGCACTGCGCAAGCCCCAGGTGTTCGCGTTTGGCCAGCGCCAGCTCAAGACCGGCCGCGATGCCGACTGGGTGGCCGGCGTGGGCGTGCGCTGGACGCTGTGGGACTCCATCGACCGCAACGCGCTGGCCGAGTCATCCAATCGCCAGATCGAGCAGGCTGAGCGCACCGGCGCGCAGGCGCAGAACGACATTGCCCTGCTGGTGGAAAAACGCTGGCTGGCCCTGGAACAGGCGCGCCGCGCCTACTTTGCGCTGCAGCCGGGTCTGGAGCTGGCCGACGAAGTGCTGCGCCTGCGCATCTCCGGCCTGAAGGCGGGCACCAGCACCACGCTGGACCTGATCGACGCCCAGGTCAACCAGGCCAAGGCCCAGACCGAACGCGCGCAGGCCGCCCACGACTACGTGAAGGCGCTGGCCGATCTGCTGGAGGCCTGCGGCCTGTCGGAAGACTTTGGCAAATACATGGCGCGCGCTGATGCGCTGAAAGTGGAGTGAAGAGCATGAGCAAGAAAACAGCAGCCATCGGCACGGTGGCCTTTGTGGCCGTGGCAGGCTTTGTGGGCTTTGGCCTGTGGAAGGCCTCGCAGCCTGCGCCCGAGGTGTTCCAGGGCCAGATCGAAGCGCAAGAGGCCGACATCGCCCCCAAGGTCACCGCGCGCATCGCGCAGATCCTGGTGAAGGAAGGCGACCAGATCGCCGTGGGCGCACCACTGATCCGCATGGACAGCCCCGAGGTCACCGCAAAGCTGGCCCAGGCCACGGCGGCGCAAGAGGCTGCCCAGGCCGTGGCCGACAAGGCCCAGCACGGCGCGCGCCCGCAAGAGATTGAAATGGCCCGCCTGAACTGGCAGCGCGCCGTGGCCGCTGCCGACCTGGCCGAATCGTCCTTCAAGCGCGTGGACGGCCTGGCCCGCGAGGGCCTGGTGGCGGCGCAAAAACGCGACGAGGCCGAGGCCAACTTCAAGGCCTCGCGCGACCAGGCGCTGGCGGCCAAGGCGCAGTACGACCTGGCCCGCGCCGGTGCCCGCACCGAAGACCGATCCGCCGCCAGCGCCCAGGCGCGCCAGGTGGCGGGCGTGGTGGCGGAGGTGCAGGCGGCCCAGGCCGAGACCGAGCTCAAGAGCCCCGTCGCCGGCGAAGTGGCCAAGGTGCTGGCCCGCACGGGCGAGCTGTCGCCGCAGGGCGTGGCCGTGGTCACGGTGGTGGACCTGAAGGACCAGTGGGTGGTGCTGAATGTGCGCGAAGACCGTCTGCAGCGCTTTGCTATCGGCAACGAGTTCGACGCCACGCTGCCCGCGCTGGGCGGCAAAACCGTGAAGTTCAAGGTCTACCACACGGCTGCGCTGCCCGACTTTGCCACCTGGCGCGCCACACGCGCAGGCCAGGGCTTTGACGCCCGCACGTTTGAAGTGCGCGCGCGCCCGGCAACCCCCATCGAGGGCGCACGCCCCGGCATGACGGTGCTGGTGAACTGAAATGCGACACCCCCCTGAGCGCCTTCGGCGCTTCCCCCCGCTCTCGCAACGCTATGCGTTGCGGGCAGGGGGACGCAGCCCTCGCTGCGGGGCGGCCCTTGCTCGGCTGCCCTCTCCGGGCCGCGCCTGTTCCGAATTCCGCGACGGGACTGGAGCGCGATGGAAAACCGATCCCAAAAAGTGCCTCCAGCGCTTATCTTGCAAGCGCATAAAGCTATGAATTCAATAGCAAAAAGCCTTAGCCGCGAAGCCCGCCGCCTCGCGGCCGATCCGTGGGACCTGGCCATGGTCACCTGGGTGCCGCTGCTGGGCGTGGCGCTGCTGTGGTGGATCTTCTCGGCCGGCCTGCCGCGCCACCTGGCGGTGGGCGTGGTGGATGACGACCACTCCAGCCTGTCGCGCCAGCTGGTGCGCATGCTGGACGCCACACCGGGCGTGCAGATCACCCAGCACTTCACCAACGCGGCCGAGGCCGAACGCGCGCTGCGCGCGGTGGACGTGTACGCCGTGGTCTCCATCCCGCGCGACTTTGCGCGCACGGTGAAGGAAGGCCGCGCAGCGCAGGTCACGCTGCTGCACAACGCGCAGATGTCCACCCACTCGGGCCTGCTGCAGCGCGATGTGCGCACGGCCGTGGGCACCTTGTCGGCCAGTGTCGAGATGGCCGCGCGCAACAAACGCGGCGAAAGCGCCCAGGCCGTGCACGTGAGCATGGAGCCCATCCACACGCAGATGGTGGCGCTGTTCAATGTGTCCAGCAACTACGAGCAGTTTCTGGGCGCGGCGCTGATCCCCGCCCTGCTGCACATCCTTGCCATGACGGCCGGCGCCTGGACGGTGGGCCGCGAGCTGCGCGACCGCACGCTGGGCGAGTGGCTGGGCGCAGGGGGCTGGGTGCGCACTGCAGGCGCGCTGGTCGGCAAGCTGGCCTTGCCCTGGGTAACACTCACGCTGGTGGGCCTGCTGGCGCTGGTGGGCATCACCTGGGGCCGGGGCTGGCACCCGCCGGGCAACCTGTGGTGGGTGGCTGCGGCGCTGGCGCTGCTGGTGGCGGTGTCGATCACCGCAGGCGCTGCGCTGGCGGGCATCACGCGGTCGCTGCGCACTGCGCTGTCGGGCGCTGGCTTTTTTGCGGCACCGGCGTTTGCGTTCAGCGGCGTGGCGTTTCCCCTTTCGGGCATGCCCGGCAGCGCACGCGCGTGGGCCGAAGCCATGCCGTTCACCCACTACATCCGCCTGCAGATCGAGCAGCTGCAAATGGGCACACCGGTGGCTACCAGCGTCTCGACGATGGTGGCGCTGACCATCGCCACCGCCGCGCTGTGGATGGTAGGCGCCACGGCGCTGAACTTGGCGCACAAGCGCCCAGACACCTGGGGAGGCCGCTGATGAACGCACCGATGCAACCCATGCCGGTGACCACGCCACCCCGCCAGGGCCTGCTGGGCGCCTGGTTGCAAGCGCTGGCCACCGTGGTGCGCGACAAGGGCGTGCTGCTGCTGTTGGTAGGAGCGCCTGTTCTGTACGGTTTTTTCTACCCCTGGTTCTATGCCGACGAGGTACTGACCCGCGTGCCGGTGGCCGTGGTGGATGGGGACCACACCAGCCTGTCACGGCAGATCACCCGCTTTGCCGACGCTGACCCGCGCATCGAAGTGCGCCTGGTGGCCGCCAGCGAACGCGAGGCGCAGGAGGCCCTGTGGCGCGGAGAGATCGAAGGCTACGCGGTGATCCCTGCCGGGCTCAAGCGCAGCGTGGTGCGCGGCGAAAACGCCGTGGTCAGCATCGAGGCCAACGGCGCCTATGCGCTGCTCAACAAGGCCGTGCAATACGGCTTTGCGGAAGCCGTCGGCACGGTATCGGCCGGGGTCGAGATCCGCAAGCTGCAGGCCAGCGGCCAAAGCGCCCCACAGGCCCGCGCCAGCCGCGCGCCGGTGCAGCTGCAGATGGTGGCACTGTTCAACCCCACCGAGGGCTACGGCAGCTTTGTGGTGCCTGCTGTGGCGCTGCTCATCCTGCAGCAGACCTTGCTGATGGGCGCTGCGATGCTCACCGGCACCTGGGTCGAAAGCGGCCAGCACCGCGCAAGCGCCAACACCTGGCTGGGCCGCCTGCTGGCGCTGTGCACCCTGGGCTGGGCCAGTGGCCTCTTCTACTTTGGGTGGATCTTAGTGCTGCACGACTACCCGCGCGGCGGCAACCCGCTGGGCGCACTGGCGCTGCTGGCCTGCTACATCCCGGCCATCGCTGCGCTGGGTGTGTTGCTAGGGCTGTGGTTTGGCAACCGTGAACGCGCGCTGCAGGTGCTGCTGTTCACCACACTGCCCATCGCGTTCGTCGCAGGCTTCTCGTGGCCGGTGGAGGCCCTGCCCGAGCCGCTGCAGTGGCTGCGTTGGCTGCTGCCCAGCACCTCGGGCGTGCAGGCGTCGCTGCGGCTCAACCAGCTGGGTGCGCCGCTGTCCGCCGCGCTGCCTTACCTGTGTGC
Organism: Acidovorax sp. LjRoot204; assembly: GCF_056175785.1. Lineage (NCBI taxonomy): Bacteria > Pseudomonadati > Pseudomonadota > Betaproteobacteria > Burkholderiales > Comamonadaceae > Acidovorax > Acidovorax sp. LjRoot204. Next base: position 11,131 of record NZ_JBGFFF010000040.1, on the reverse strand, counting down.
ATTGGTGGCGCTGGGTGCGGTGTGCGCAGGGGCCGTGCTGGCCCTTGCGAGACCGTCAAGCACTTTGCGCCCTGGTGCCTAAGCAGCTCAAGCAGCAAACGCGGCGGAGCGCGAGCGCAGAGCTTACTGAGGGTGGGCAGCGGCCTGTTGCCCGTTACGCAAGCGCACCGGGCCGCTGCGCTCTTCCACCGCCGCTTGCACTTCCTTGCGCAGGCCCAGTGCAAACGCCCATTCGGCCACCACAAACAGCGGGCCCACGATCAGGCCCACCAGGTCGTCCACAAAAGCGGGCTTGCGGCCTTCGTAGTAGTGGCCCACGAACTGGATCACCCAGCCCACGGCAAACAGGCCAATGCCCGTGGCCAGCCAGACGGCCAGGGTCTGTGCGGCCACCCATTGCCCGCCCACCAGCATGACGGCCAGCAGCGCGGCCATGGCCAGGCCAAAACGCATGTCCAGCCGGAAGTAGAAAACACTGGCCACCAGCGCTGCCAACAGCGCCGGGCTTAGCGGCAGCGCACCCACCATCCATGTCGGGCGCGACAGCAGGATGACGACGGCGAACATGATCATGGGCACGCCCACAAAATGGGTGTGGATGTTGCGCGGGTCGCGGTGGTAGTCGGCGTATTGGGAGAGGTGGTCGATCAGGGTTTTCATGGGTGTCTCCAGCATGTGTTTTGCGCAGCATCAATACTCGCTCTCAGGCCGCGCCAGCGTCTGTCGTGCAGACGACAAAAAGCCGCCGCGCCCTCCTGCCCCGTTCAATCGCATCCCATGTCCACCCCTTCCGCCTACCTGCCTGTCCTCCAGTCTGGCCGCTGGTTTGCCCACCTGCCGCCTGACTTTGCCCAGCCGCTGATTGCCATGGCGCAGTTGCGCCATCTGCCGACGGGCGAGGTGCTGTTCCGGCGCGGCGATGCGCCCTGTGGCCTGTATGCGGTGGTGCGCGGCGCGGTCAGCATCTCGGGCACCGGGGGGCGGGCCGACGAGGCGCGTGCGGCGCTGTTGATCCGCCTGGAGCCGCCGCACTGGTTTGGCGAGATCTCGGTGTTTGACAACTCGGCCCGCACCCACGATGCGCAGGCCACCGAACCCACCACCCTGGTGCACATCCCGCACGAGCGGCTGCAGCACTGGCTGCAGGCCCACCCGCAGCACTGGCACGCGCTGGCCTTGTTGATGACCGACAAGCTGCGCTCTGCCTTCGTGGCGATGGAAGAGCTGGCGCTGCTGCCCGCCCCACAGCGCCTGGCGCGGCGCCTGGTGATGATGGCCGAGGGCTACGGGCAGTGGACGGCCGAAGGGCAGTCGCGCCGCGTGATCGAGATCTCGCAAGAGCAGCTGTCGCTGATGCTGGCGATCTCGCGCCAGACCACCAACCAGATCCTCAAGGACCTGGAGTCGCGCCAGCTGGTGCGCGTGCAGCGCGGCGAGGTGGAGATTCTGGACCTGGCCGGCCTGCGGGGGGCCTGCGCCTGATTACTATTAAATCGATAGCAACCAAGGCATATTGCACTAGCGCATCGGCGTGTTTTCACACAAATACTAAGCACACATTCCATTTCCGGGCAAAATGGCGGCCATGCAACTCAACTACATCGCCAACGCCTCGGTGCCCTCGTCCTCGGGCCGCACGATCCCCGTGATCGACCCGTCCGACGGCCAGCCCTTCGACGAGATCCAGCGCAGCAACGCCGACGACATCGACGCGGCGGTGCATGCAGCCCGCCAGTGCTACCACGCGGTGTGGCAGAAGCTGGCCCCGGTGGAGCGCGGCCGCCTGCTCCAAAAGCTTTCGGCCAAGATCCTGGAGCATGCGGACGAGCTGACGGCGCTGGAGCAGCGCGACTGCGGCAAGCCCACCAAGCAAGCACGCGCCGACGCCATTGCGCTGGCCCGCTACTTCGAGTTCTACGCCGGTGCGTGCGACAAGTTCCACGGCGAGACCATCCCCTACCCCGACGGCTACAGCGTGCTGACCTGGCGCGAGCCCCACGGCGTCACGGGCCACGTGATCCCCTGGAACTACCCCATGCAGATCTTTGGCCGCAGCGTGGGCGGCGCACTGGCGGCGGGCAATGTGTGCGTGGTCAAGCCGGCCGAAGACGCCTGCCTCTCGCTGATCCGCGTGGCGCAGCTGGCAGCCGAGGTGGGGTTCCCAGCCGGAGCTTTGAATATCGTCACCGGCTACGGCCACGAGGTGGGCGACGCGCTSGCGCGSCACSMSGGCATCGACCACATCAGCTTCACCGGCAGCCCSAAGATCGGCACGCTSATCCAGCAGGTGGCKGCCGARCGSCAYTGCCCSGTSACGCTSGAGCTSGGCGGCAAGAGCCCGCAAATCATCTTTGCCGACGCCGACCTGGACGCCGCCATCCCCRTGGTCATCAATGCCATCGTGCAGAACGCCGGGCAAACCTGCTCGGCGGGCTCGCGCGTGCTGATCGACTCGCTGATTTATGAACCCCTGCTGGAGCGCCTGGGCAAGGCGTTTGAAAAGCTGCGCGTCGGCCCCGCTGCCATGGACCTGGACGTGGGCCCGCTGATCCGCCAGACGCAGCAGCAGCGCGTGTGGGACTTTTTATCGGACGCGCAAGTGGCCGGCATCCCCATGGTGGCCCAGGGCGTGGTGGTGGACGAAGCCCCCGAGACTGGCTACTACCAGGCCCCCACCCTGCTGCGCGATGTGCCCGTGGGCCACCGCCTGGCGCAGGAAGAAGTCTTCGGCCCCGTGCTGTCGGCCATGGCCTTCCAGGACGAGGACCACGCGGTGGAACTGGCCAACGCCACGCAATTCGGCCTGGTGGCCGGCATCTGGACGCGCGACGGCGCGCGCCAGTTCCGCATGGCCAAGCGCGTGCACAGCGGCCAGGTGTTCATCAACAACTATGGCGCGGCCGGCGGTGTGGAGCTGCCGTTTGGCGGCGTCAAATCCAGCGGCTACGGGCGCGAAAAGGGCTTTGAGGCGCTGTACGGCTTCACCACCTTGAAGACCATTGCCATCAAGTACGGTTGAAGAGGCATTGCAGGGTGTCCCGCTGGCGCGCGACGGTGCTGGCAGGCCCCGCTAACCTCGGCTGCTTCTGTACGACGATTTTTCTTCCCCATGCCCCTGAGCCCCCCCGCCCCCCGCACCCTGAAGCATGTCCGCCGGGTGAACTACCAGGGCTTTGAACGCGACGATGGCCTGTGGGACATCGAAGGCGAGCTGCATGACAGCAAGGCCTACGACGCCCCCTCGCACCGCGACCCGACGCGCACGCGCCTGGCGGGCGAAGCCATCCACCACATGTGGCTGCGCGTGACCGTGAACCGCCAGCTGGTGGTGCAGGCGGTGGATGTGTCCATGGATTCGCATCCGCTCAAAGGCTGCACCGAGGCCCAGGCAGCGCTGCAGCGCATGGTGGGCTGCAGCATGGCACGCGGCTGGCGCCAGGCCATCCAGAAGCACCTGGGCGGCGTGGAAAGCTGCACGCACCTGCGCGAGCTGCTGTTCAATCTGGCCACGGCAGCATTCCAGTCGGTGCCTGCCGTGTTTGCTGCCAGCCACCCCGACGAGCCGCCGCGCCACCTGGGCCAGTGCACGGGGTGGGACTTCAACGGCAACGGCGTGAAGGAATTCTTCCCCCAGTTCTACGGCCGGGAGCCCAAGGCACCCGCCCCGGCAGCCCCTACGGCCGATACAGCTTCGGCCACTGAAATTTCAGCCCCATCGGGCGCTAGCGCTAGTTGAATATGCGCTGGTAGCTATCAATTTTGATATATCACCACAACCCATCGGAGACACCCATGCGTGTGCAGAACAAATCCATCATCGTCACCGGCGCTGGCAACGGCATTGGCGAAGGCATCGCCAAACGCCTGGCCGCTGAAGGCGGCAAGGTCATCGTCAACGACATCAACGAGGTGGGAGGCCAGCGTGTGGTGGCCGAGATCACGGCCGCCGGCGGCACCGCCGCGTTCTTCAAGGCCGACGTGACGAAATCCGCCGAAGTGAAGGCGATGGTCGACGAAGCCGTGCGCCTGTACGGCCGCCTGGACGTGGTGGTGAACAACGCAGGCTGGACGCACCGCAACCGCCCCATGCTCGAAGTGAGCGAGGACGAGTTCGACAAGGTCTATGCCATCAACATGAAGAGCATCTACCTGAGCGCCATCCACGCCGTGCCCGCACTGCGCCAGGCGGGTGGCGGCAGCATCATCAACATCGCCTCCACCGCCGGGCTGCGCCCCCGCCCAGGCCTGACTTGGTACAACGGATCCAAGGGCGCCGTCATCATCACCAGCAAGTCCATGGCCGCTGAGCTGGGCCCCGACAACATCCGCGTGAACTGCATCAACCCCGTGTTCAACCCCGACACCGGCCTGGCCGCCGAGTTTGCGGGCGGCCCGGTGGACGATGCGCGCCGCGCCAAGTTCCTGGCCACCATTCCGCTGGGCCGCTTCTCCACCGCGCTGGACGTGGCCAACGCCGCGCTGTACCTGGCGAGCGAAGAGGCGTCGTTCATCAGCGGCGTGTGCATTGAGGTGGATGGCGGGCGCTGCGTTTAAGTCAGCAAGCAAACAATCAGGCGTCGCGGCATGCTCTGTGAAGCAGCCACCACGCCCCCTTTTGAGCGGCCCAATCCGCACTGGGGCAGTGCGGATTGATTTGACGGTGCTGGCCCTGCTGCCTATAGTGCCGCCGATGTTTGCGAGCCACTCTCCCGCCACAGCTGCCAGCGCCACCGCGCCGCTGCGCCGTGGCGCGCGCTCGCAGGCCACGCTCCAGGCCGGTGACCGCGCTCTCTGCACCCTCGCTGCAGATTCCTGAGCCCGGCGACACCCCCTCCCCTCCGCATTCTTTTCGCGCACCTCTTGTCGCCGGGCCCCACGCCCAGCGCCAGCTTGCGCCTTGGCAACCGCCGGGGCGCAGACGTCAGGAGTGTCCATGCCCCCGTTCCCTTCGGGCGAGATTTCGCTCGCCCCGTGCGCCCTTGCGCACAGCCTGCCCGCCGATGAGGCCATCGCCAACCCGTCTGCCGCCACCGACATCACCCGCCACTTCATCCGCGCCAAGCGGCCTTGTGCCGATGGTTACCGCTGGTACCTGCGCCGCCAGGAGGGCGCCAGCAACTACCAGGCGCTGCTGGACGACCTGGTGCGCGAAGGCCGCGTGGAAGACGCGTGCTGGATGCTGGACCAGTTCGGCCCCACCAACGATGTGCTGGAGGTGGACCACCTGGAGGCAGACGCGCTGGTGTTTGCGGGCAGTGTGCGCTGCCGGGGCCATGCCGACGTGGAGGGTGTGCTGCGCACGGGCCGCAGCCTGAGCGTGCTGGGCGGCCTGCGGGTGGGCGGCGCGCTGCGCGTGGGCGAAGACCTGCGCGTGGCGGGCGCGGTGCGCTGCGAGGGCAGCGCGCGGCTGCACGGCGATGCGCGCGTGGGCTGGTCCCTCACGGTGGCGCAGCGGCTGCAGTGCACAGGCAGCCTGCGTGTGGGCGGCGAGCTGGACTGCGGCGCCGCCGCCCACGTCAGTGGCCACTGCCGGGTGGCCCAGGATCTGCGGGTGGTGGGCGACCTGGGCTGCGACGGCGGCATCAAGGTGGGCGGGCATCTGCAAGCCGATGCCGCCGTGCAGGCCGCCCGGGGCGTGTGGGCCATGGGCGATGTGGTCTGCAAGGGCCACCTGCAGGTGGGCTGGGGTGTGCGGGCCGGTGGTCACATCCACGCCAGCGGGGCCATCCGTGCGGGCGAGAGCCTCTGGGCGGGTGAAACGATTGCCGCGGGCGACGCCTACGGCGTGTATGCGGGCCTGGATGTGCCCTTGCCCGACTGGCCCCACAGCGCACAGGTGTGCGCCCGCGAACAGCCGGCACGCCTGCTGAGCGGCTGCTGGACCGGGGGCACGGGGAGCACGCCATGATGGCCAGCGCCCTTTGCCTGCACCTGTCTGGCCATGCCACCACCACCGGAACCACCAAGCCATCGACCAGCCCCGGCCTGCTGGGCCGCTGGGCCCAGTGGCTGACCGAACTGCGCATCGACGTGGACCTGTCGGGCCGCGACATCCAGCGCGAGTTCGATGCGCTGTACGACCGCATTCGCACCAACCACCGCACGCGCGATGCGATGCAGCCGCTGCCCCTGCATCTGCGCGGGCTGGTGTTCCGCCTGCGCGAGGCCGATGGCGAATATTTTGTGTACGCCATCGACCCGCTGCGCAACCGCATCGTGGCCTACACCGTGTTCAACCGTCTGGTGGAGGTGGACCGACGTACCGACCGCCACCTGCGCGCACCCCACACCAAGGTAGCGCACGGCTACCGGCGCATGGGCATTGCCACCGCCATCTACCGCTGGTGGCTGGACTCTGGCCGCAGCCTCATGACTGGCGCACGCCAGTCTGCCGGCGCGCACGGCCTGTGGATGGCCCTGGCCCGCGACTATGAGCTGGCAGCGGTCCGCATCGACGCGCACAAGCGCGTGCAGCACTTGCCGCTGCCACCGCCGCCGGGATTTTTCGACGCGCTGGATACGCGGCTGGTGCTGGTGGGGCGCGATTGCCGTTTGGCGGACTTCACGCTGCCTGCCGCCTGTGGCGGCGACTGACCGGCTGCGCCCAGCCGTGCGGTGCGGCTCAGCCCAGCACCTCGCGCAGGGCGGCCTCGTAGAGGCTGGTGAGCTTGTCCATCACGCCCAGCAGGCGTTCGCTGGTGGTCGCCACGGCACTGAGCCCTGCCTCATCGGCCGGTCGGCGCAGGGCGGAGTCGAAGAACAGCCACTGCGAGTCGGCCAGCTCCAGCTCGCTGCGGATGACGGGCGTGGACACCGGCGCTGTTTTCAACGTCTGCAACGCCTGCCGGAAGTCGGCCGCATCGGCCACCAGCTGCGCCTGCACGACCTTCGACTCCACCTTGGCCGCATTCAGAAAATAGTTCTTGGCCAGGCGCTGCGACAGCATGCGCTGGCGGCCCGCCAGGTTGACCAGGCGGGCGCTGGGGGCCTGTGCCATCTTCTCGATGGACTCGGTCACGGTCTGCGCGACCAGCAGCGTGCGATCTGCCTGCTCGGACGCCGCAACGACCAGTGCGGTCTGGGTGGCCGGCGCTGCCGTCAACTGGTTGAGCAGGGCAAACTGCTTTTGCACATCGGCCAGTTGGCGCCCCACATCGGCAGGCCATTGCCCTGACTGCATGCCTCGGGCCAGCTCGTTGCTGCCCGACTGCGCCATCTTGCGTGCCAGCCCCATCACGTCCACCGCAGCGCCCGGCAGCACCTGCAGGTACTGCTGGCAATAGGCCTTGGCCATGCGTTGCGACAACGCACGAAACCAGCCCGCATAGTTGATGGCGCCGGACAACCCCATCTGTGCCTGGGCCCCAACGGCCACACTCGCCCAGGTGGGCAGCAGGATGCCCGCCGCCACCCATTGCACCGCCACACGGCGCTGGCATGGCATGGCGTCGGCGGAGAACCTGTTCAATAGCTCGCGAACTGGCATGGGAACCCCCTGAAATCGGATGCCCATATTGTTGCAACGCAGCATTTCGACGCCCTGCGCCAGATCAAACATCCCCCATCCGCGGGTCCCGCACCTGCGAAGACACAGAACCCATCTTCAGGGTCATTGGCAGGCGGGCCCACTGATGCGCACCAAACCTGACACACTGCGCCGTTCAGGAGACACACATGTTGATACAACTGACCTATGCCAGCCGCACCTCCCGTGTGCTCGGCCCTGCGGACATCAAGGACATCTTGGGCGCGTCGCAGCGCAACAATGCCCGCGCGGGCATCACTGGTGCGCTGTGCCTGAACAACGGCATCTTCCTGCAGCAGCTCGAAGGCGACCGTGCTGCGGTCAACGCGCTGTACCACCGCCTGCTCAAGGACACGCGCCACAAGGACACGGCCGTGCTGGACTTTGGCGAGATCCCGCACCGCCGGTTTACCAGCTGGTCCATGGGGCTTCTGGGCTCGTTGGACGCCAACCGGCAGCTGTTCCTCAAATACTCCAGCACCCCCGATTTCGACCCGTTCAGCATGAACACCTTGACGCTGCGCAGCTTCTTTGACGAGATCCTGCAGAACGTGCGCTGGCTGGAGTGAGAAAATGCGGGGCATGTGCCCTCCCGTCCTGCTGAACGAGCCCACCCATGTCTGAACGCGTGATTCCGCTGGTCGATGAGCGCCTGGCCGCGCTGGCAGCCACGGTGCCAGCGCGGCTGGTGAGCCCCACGGGCCAACTCACCGACACGCGGGGCCGCCCGCTGCGCGACCTGCGCATCAGCGTGACGGACCGCTGCAACTTCCGCTGCAACTACTGCATGCCCAAGGAAGTGTTCGACAAGGACTACCCCTACCTGCCGCACGGGGCGCTGCTGAGCTTTGAAGAAATCACGCGGCTGGCGCGGCTGTTTCTGGCGCACGGCGTGCGCAAGATCCGCCTGACGGGCGGCGAGCCCCTGCTGCGCAAGAACCTCGAAGACCTGGTGGCGCAACTGGCCCAGCTGCGCACCGTGGACGGCGTGGCGCCCGACCTCACACTCACCACCAACGGGTCACTGCTCGCACGCAAGGCCCAGGCCCTGAAGGACGCGGGCCTGAACCGCGTGACGGTGAGCCTGGACGGCCTGGACGACACGATTTTTCGCCGCATGAACGATGTGGACTTTCCGGTGGCCGATGTGCTGGCCGGCATCGAGGCCGCGCATGCGGCGGGCCTGTCGCACATCAAGGTCAACATGGTGGTCAAGCGCGGCACCAACGACCACGAGATCTTGCCCATGGCGCGGCACTTTCGGGGCACCGGCACCACGCTGCGCTTCATCGAATACATGGACGTGGGCGCCACCAACGGCTGGCGCATGGACGAGGTGCTGCCCTYTGCCGAACTCATCGAGCGCCTGCGTGCCGAACTGCCGCTGGTGCAGCTGGACCCGAGCAGCCCCGGCGAAACCGCCGAGCGCTGGGGTTATGCCGATGCCCAGGGCCGGCACGACCCTGCGCTGGGCGAGGTGGGCGTGATCAGCAGCGTGACCCAGGCCTTCTGCCACGACTGCAACCGCGCGCGCCTGTCCACCGAAGGCAAGCTCTACCTCTGCCTTTTTGCCAGCCAGGGCTACGACCTGCGCAGCCTGCTGCGCGGCGGCGCGAGCGATGCTGACATCGCCTCGGCCATCGCTCCCATCTGGCAGCAGCGCAACGACCGCTACTCCGAGCTGCGCAGCAGCCTGCCCGCCGACACCAGCCAGGGGGCGCGCCGCGTTGAGATGAGCTACATCGGGGGCTAGTGTGCTGTCCCGCAAATAACTGCACATGAAATCGCGTCCTCACCCCCAAGGCTGCGTTGCAAATCCTCGCGATAGCTACGGCTATCACTGCGGTTTGCGCCTTGCCCTGGGCGCGATGCCATCGATTTCATTTCGTGCAGCTATTTGCGGGACAGCACACTAGCAGCTCTGTAGAAAAAGCGTTGCGCTCATGCACAGCGCCGGCTATCCAGCACACGACTCTTTGCCCACAGGATTTCAATTGATCAATCAGCAAGACATCACCGGCCTGGTCCTCGCAGGGGGCCGCGGCTCCCGCATGGGCGGGGTGGACAAAGGCCTGCAGAACTTTCGCGGCCTGCCGCTGGCCTTGCACACGCTGATGCGGCTACAGATGCAGACCGGCGCCACCATGGTCAATGCCAACCGCAATCTGGCGGCCTACGAGGCCTTTGGCACGCCGGTGTGGCCGGACGTGCTGAGCGACTACGCCGGACCCCTGGCAGGCTTTCTGACCGGGCTGGAGCGCTGCGAAACCCCCTGGCTGCTCACGGTGCCCTGCGACACGCCGCTGTTTCCGCTGGACCTCGCCCAGCGCCTGGCGGCAGCGGCAGACGCCGAGGGCGCCGACATTGCCATGGCCGCAGCGCCCGAAGACGACGGCAAGGGCCACATCACCGTGCGCCCGCAGCCGGTGTTCTGCCTGCTGCGTGTGGACCTGCTGGAAAGCCTGGTCGCCTTCACCCAGGCCGGTGGCCGCAAGATCGACGCGTGGACCGGCCAGCACCGCTGCGCCATCGTGCCGTTCGACCAGCCGGGCGATGACCCCCAGGCCTTTTTCAATGCCAACACGCTGGCCGAGCTGCACGCGCTGGAAAACAGCAGCGCGCCCCAGGCCTGACCCGCGCGCCAACCCCATGAACAGTCGCCCCCTGCTGGACGCTGGCGCGGTGCAGATCCGCCCCCTGGTCGCCGCAGACGCATTGGCCTACAAGGCTTTGCGCGACGAGGCCCTGCGCACAGCGCCGGACGCCTTCACCTCGGACTACGAATCCTCCGTGGGCCGCGATGCCAGCGAGTACGTGGCGCGCTTCGGCGCGCTGGAGTCCGGCCAGTTTTTCCTGGGCGCCTTCGACACGGCGGGCCAGCTGCTCGGCTGCCTGGGCTGCGAGCGCGAGCAACGCACCAAACAGCGCCACTGCGCGGTGGTGGTCGGCATGATGGTGTCGCCTGCTGCGCAGCGCCGGGGCGTTGGCCGGCAGCTCGTGGATGCCTGCGTGCAGGCCGCCAGCCAGGTGCCGGGGCTGACCCAACTGGTGCTCACCGTCACCGCGTCCAACCAGCACGTGGTGCGCCTGTACGAGCAGGCCGGGTTCCGCCCCTGGGGCCTGCTGCCCAACGCCATCGTGGTGGATGGCGTGGGCTACGACAAGCTGCACATGGTGCGGCTGCTCTCCCACTGACTTCAAGCGAATCCCACCCATGAAAACCATTGCCCAGATTGCCGCCGAGCTGCAAGGCTACGACCCGCAGGCCCTGAGCGCCGCCGATGTGAACCAGTTTCTGGACCGGCTGGTCGAGCCCGTTGCCGCCACCGAAGTGCTGCCGCTGTTCAGCGCGCTGGGCCGCGTGCTGGCGCAGGATGTGATCTCGCCCGTCAGCGTGCCGCCCCACGACAACTCGGCCATGGACGGCTACGCTTTTGCGGGCGCGCAACTGGTGGCTGGGCAGCCGCTCACCCTGCGCGTGGTGGGCACCGCCCTGGCGGGCAAGGCCTGGGCAGGCACGGTGGCTGCGGGCGAATGCGTGAAGATCATGACCGGCGCCATCATGCCCGCCGGGCTGGACACCGTGGTGCCGCAGGAGTTCACCAC
>NZ_JBGFFF010000039.1:0-32427 GCF_056175785.1 Acidovorax sp. LjRoot204 | reverse complement strand
GCTCGCCGTCGCTCATGGAGTTGTAGACGAACGCGGGATTCTTTTTCTGCTTCAGGCCCAGCGCCATGCCCACACCGATCACCAGGCCCTGGCCCAGCGAGCCGCCCGAGATTTCCATGCCCGGTGTGTATGTGGCCATGCCGCTCATGGGCAGGCGGCTGTCGTCGCTGCCGTAGGTTTCGAGTTCGTCCTGCGGGATCACGCCTGCTTCGATCAGCGCCGCGTAGTGGGCGATGGCGTAATGGCCGTGCGACAGCAGGAAGCGGTCCCGCCCCTCCCAGGTGGGGTCTTGGGGCTGCAGGTTCAGCGCGTGGCCGTAGGCCACGGCCAGCACATCGGCCCAGCCCAAGGCCTGGCCGATGTAGCCCTGGCCCTGAACCTCACCCATGCGAACGGCGTAGCGGCGGATGCGATGGGCGCACCGGGCCAGCGCCTGCAGTTTGTCTGCGGCGGAAGTCATGGAGTTCTCCTGTGTGAAAGCGGGGAAGAAAAGCGGTCAGCGAAGGATCGAGGCCGGCACGTAAGACACCAGCGCCAGCACCAGGAAAGCAACGAAGTAGAACGGCCCCAGCTCGCGCACCGTCTGGCCCACCTTGACCTTGGCCAGCGCGCTGGTGATGAACAGCGTGGTGCCCACGGGCGGGGTGTACAGGCCCACAGCCAGGTTCACCACCATCATGATTCCCAGCTGCACCGGGTCCATGCCAATGCTTTCGGCCAGGGGCAGGAACACCGGGGTCAGCAGCAACACGGCGGCGGGCAGGTCGATGAACATGCCGATGAACAGCATCAGCAGGTTCATGATCAGGATCACGATCCAGCCCTGGCTCACGTTCTGCTGGATCCAGTGGGCCACGCCCGTGGGCATCTGGTCGTAGGTCAGCAGCCAGCCGATGGCGGCAGAGGCCATGATCACCAGCAGCACCACGCCGGTCGCCAGGCCCGCATGCACCACGGCATCGTTCAGGCGCTTGAGCGACAGGTCGCGGTACACCACCACCGACACCGCAGCGGCGTACAGCGTGGACAACACGGCCACCTCGGTGGGTGTGGCAATGCCAAAGCGCAGGAACAACACGATCAGCACCGGCAGCAGCAGCGCGGGCGACGAGTACAGCAGGTGCACGCGGAATTCACTCCAGTTGATGGGGGTGGTGTCGCGTGGGAAGTTGCGGCGTTTGCCGACCCACCAGCACATGAACATAAAGCCCACGCACATCAGGATGCCGGGCAGGATGCCTGCGACAAACAGTGCCGCGATGGAGGCATTGGCCGTCAGGGCGAACAGAATCATCGGGATCGAGGGCGGGATCAGGATGTCGATGGTGGCCGCTGCAGCCAGCGTGGCGGCAGAAAAAGCGGGCGGATAGCCCAGGCGCTTGTGCCAGGGAATCAGCAGCGAGCCGATGGCCGAGGCATCGGCCACGGCCGAACCTGACACACCGCCGAACAGCGTGGACGACAGTACGCCCACCTGTGCGGGCCCGCCGTGAAAGCGACCGATCAGCGTGCTGAGCACKCCCACCAGCGCAGCCCCCAGGCGCCCGCCCATCATGAGCGAGCCGGTGAGCATGAAAAACGGGATCGCGATCAGCGGAAAGCTCTGCACCTGCGCCACCATCTGCTGCACCAGCAGGTCGAGCGGCACGCGGTCGGATGTGGCGGCGGCGGTCATGGCCGCGACCAGCAGCGCATGGGCGATGGGCATGGCCAGCACGGCCGCACCGAGAAAGACAAAAAGAATGAGGGCACTCATGGTGAGATCCTTGGCAGGGGGGCGGGGCTTACCAGTGCGCCTCGGGCACGGCGGTCTCGGCATCGGGCGCGCTGGGCACCGGTGGCGTGGCCCAGGCGTTCCAGGCTGACTTGAGCGCCAGCAGCGCCAGCATCACCAGCCCACCCATCACGCAGCCATAGGTGAGCGACCCGGGCACCTGCAGGATGGGCGACTTCTCGTCGTGGACGATCTCCAGCATCTGAAAGGTGGCGCGGGCGAGCGTGCCGTACAGCGCTGCCACCACCAGCCAGCTGCCGATGGCCGCCCAGCGGCGCAGCGCGGGGGGCACGGCGTCCATCAGAAAGCTGGTGGTGATGTGGGCACCGTGCGCTGCCGCCAGCACCACGCCAGACATGACCAGCCACGGAAACAGCAACTCCGGCACCTCATTGGCCCACTGCAGGCTGGTGCCGGTGGCGTAGCGCAACACGGTGTTGGCCACCAGGATGATGAAGATGACGGACGTGCTGATCCACAGCAGCACTCGGCATAAGCCGACAACGGCCCATTCGATGAGGTTCATCGGGAGACTCCTTGGGCTGCAGGGCTGGGGCCCATGCAGCGGCTTCGGGGAAATGAGGACAGGCGCCGCAGCGCCCGGAGCGGTCAGCGCGCGGCGGCGATGACTTTCTTGAGGTACGGGCCGATGGGCGTGGTCAGCCACTTGGCGTCCACCGCAGCCGTGGCCTTAGCAAACGCGGCCTTGTCCACCGTGGTCACCTGCACGCCCTTGGCCTTGAGGTCGTCCAGCAGCTTGTCGTCGGCCTCTTGCGACATCTTGCGCTGCAGTGTCGTGGCCTCGGCAGCCGCTTCGGTCACGGCCTTACGGTCGGCGTCGGACAGGCGGTCCCAGGTGCGCTTGCTCATCAGGAACGGCGTCATCTGGAACATGTGGCTCGTCAGTGCCAGGTGCTTTTGCACTTCGTACAGCTTGCTGGCGTGGATGTTGACCAGCGGGTTCTCCTGCCCATCGACCACGCCCTGCTGCAGCGCTACGTACAGCTCGGCAAACTTGATCTGCTGTGCCTCGGCACCCAGCGCTTGCATGATGTCCACCAGCACTGCGTCAGGCGGGGTGCGCATCTTCAAGCCCTTCATGTCTTCGACCTTGGTGATGGGGCGTTTGCTGTTGGTCATGTGGCGGATGCCGTTGTCCCAATAGCCCAGCACCACCATGCCCTTGTCGGCCGACTTCTGTGCCAGCTCGTGGCCCAGTGGGCCGTCAAGCAGCTTGAAAGCCTGCGCGGGGGTGGAGAACATGAACGGCATGCCGTAGGCGGCGTACTCGGGCACGGCCACCGACACGGCGCCTTGCGAGTTCGCCGTCATGTCCAGCGCGCCGGTGCGCACGGCCGTGACCATGGCAGCGTCGTCGCCCAGCTGGGCGGAGGGCGCCACCTGCACCTCGATGCGGCCTGCGGTCTTGGCCTTGAGGGTTTCAGCGAATTTGACAGCGGCCTCGTGGCGCGGATTGCCGGGGGCAGCGCCATGGCCCAGCGTGAGCTTCATGGTCTGCGCCTGCGCGAGCCCGGGCAGTGCCACCGCCAAAGCAGCGGCTGTCAGCAGGGTGCGGGTGAAGGTTTTGCGTTGCATGGTTTGTCTCCTGGTTTATGTTTGTTGAGAGGTCGTGAGGGCGGTCAGTGGATCAGCATGCCGCCGTTCACATCTAGCGTGATGCCGGTGCAATAAGTCGAAAGCGGGCTGGCGAGAAACACGCAGGCTCCGGCAATGTCATCGGCCCGGCCCAGGCGGGCGAGTGGAATGGTTTCCGCGATCTCGGCCTTTTTCTCTTCGGTCAGCTTGCCCTTGATGATGTCCGTGCCGATCAGGCCGGGGGTGATGCAGTTGACGCGGATGTTCTCGGGACCAAACTCGCGGGCCATGGCGCGGGCCAGGCCCAGCACACCTGCTTTGGCGGCCGAGTAGTGGGGCCCGCCCAGAATGCCGCCGCCGCGCTGGGCCGACACCGACGAGATGCAGATGATGGAGCCGCTTTGCTGTGCACGCAGCGTGGGCAGCACAGCCTGGGACATGTACAGCGTGCCACGCAGGCTGACGTTGAGAATGCGGTCGTAGTCGGCGCCCGTGATCTCCAGCGTCTTGACGGGCTGGGTGATGCCCGCGTTGTTGACCAGCGTGTCGATGCGGCCGAAATGGGCATACACCTGGGCGGCGGCGGCATCGCACGATGCCTTGTCGGTCACATCGGCCACCAGGCCCAGGTGGCCCTCGCCCAGCCGCGCGGCGGCGCCTGCGGGGTCGGCGGCTTCGAGGTCGAGGATGGCGACTTTGGCGCCTTGCTCGACCATCAGGCGGGCGGTGGCAAACCCGAGGCCGTTGAGTCCCGCCCCTCCGGTAATGATGGCAACCTGGTCCTTGAGCAGCATGTGTTTTGTCTCCTGTGGTGTGAAGGTGCAGGAGACTTGCACGCTGCCGGTGAGGGCGGCTGTCGAAGCGGTGTCTCCTGTTCTGGGAGCCGATTCTCAAAGCCGCTCAAGATGATGACAAGCGATGAATCATCAGCGTAAGATGACATTCCGTCATCTAACGTCAGGGTTCACCCCATGCCCACCTTGCCGCCCATTGCCAATCTGCAGGCCTTTGAGGCCGTGGCACGCCGCCGCAGCTTTGCACTGGCCGCGGCGGAGCTGAACCTCACGGCCTCGGCCATCAGTCACCAGGTTTCGCGACTGGAGGCACAGCTGGACATCCGCCTGTTCGAACGCAGCGCCCACGGGGTGCGCCTGAGCCCTGCGGGCGAGCATTACCTGATGCACGTGGGTGCAGCGCTCAACGCCATCGCCACGGCCACGGACGATCTGCGTCATGGCATCCGCAACAGCCTGTATGTGCACTCGGCACCCAGCATTGCCAGTCTGTGGCTCATGCCGCGCCTGCACCGCTTTGCGCAGGCCTACCCGGAGATATCGCTCAACCTCTCAGCCGCCCACACGCCCAGCGATTTCGCGCTCGGCCAGGCCGACATCGACATCCGCTATGGCATTCCGCAATGGGGTGATCTGGTGGTGGAGCCGTTGTTTGAGGAAGCGATCGTGCCGCTGGCCAGCCCGGCCTTCATCAAGGCGCACAAGCTCAAGCGCGCAGAGCAGTTGCTGGACCTGCCGCTGATCCAAAGCAACGTCAGCATCGTGCAGTGGTCCGACTGGTTTGGCCGGTTCACCAAGCTGCGGGCACCCGACCGTTTCTCCCTGCGGTTTGACCGCGCCCAGATGTCCCTGGACGCCGCCACACAGGGCCTGGGCGTGGCGCTAGAGAGCGCCGTCAACGCGGGTGGGCACCTGGCCGATGGCAGGCTGAAGGCCCCGTTCGGCATGGACCAGGCCGTGCGGGTGAAGGCGCATTTCGCCGTGTACCCCGAGCGGCACGCCAAGCGCCCGGCGGTGGAGGCGTTTTTGTCGTGGCTGCACAGCGAGGCTGCGCAGACCTAAGAAAACAAGGCCCGGCGGCCGCGGCTGCGAAGGTCTGCAGCCGCCGGACGCGAGGCTCTCACATCTCCTCGCTCCAGCAATACCCGTCGCGCGCAATCATCGCGCTGGCCGCACGCGGGCCCCAGCTGCCCGCCGGGTAGGGGCGGGGGCCTGCGGGGTCGTTCTTCCAGTATTGCAGGATGGGTTCCACCCAGCGCCAGGCTTCTTCCTGCTCGTCGCTGCGCACRAACAGGTTCAGGCGGCCGKCGATCACGTCGAGCAGCAGSCGYTCGTAGGCGCCCACGCGCTCGGYGCCAAAGCGCTKGTCRAAGTCSAGGTYCAGSTGCACCTGCGACAGCGCGGGCTCGGTCTGGTGCTGGGCGGCGCCCTGGGCCATCAGGTGCAGCTCCAGCCCGTCCTTGGGCTGCAGGTTGATCACCAGGCGGTTGGCGGCGCCTGCGGGCGTCTTGAAGATAGGGTGGGGCACGGGGCGGAAGTTGATTACGATGTGCGCGTCGCGCCCCGCCAGCCGCTTGCCGGTGCGGATATAGAACGGCACACCCGCCCAGCGCCAGTTGCYGATTTCSGTGCGCAGCGCCACAAAGGTCTCGGTGGTGCTGCCGGGGGYCACGCCTTTTTCTTGCGCATAGCCGGGCACGGGCTGGCCCTGGTGGTTGCCCGCCGCGTACTGGCCGCGAATCACATGCTGGCCAATGGTCTCCAGCGTCCAGGGCTTGAGCGACTGCAGAACCTTGAGCTTTTCGTCGCGAATGGCGTTGGCGCTGGAGTTGATGGGAGGCTCCATGCCAATCGCGCACAGGAGCTGCAGCGCGTGGTTCTGCACCATGTCGCGCAKCGCGCCGGTCTGGTCGTAGAASGCGCCGCGCKATTCCACGCCCAGCTCTTCGGCAATCGTGATCTGGATGTTGGCAATGGTTTCGCGGCGCCACAGGGGCTCGAACAGCGCGTTGCCAAAACGCAGCGCAAACAGGTTCTGSACSGAKGGCTTGCCCAGGTAGTGGTCGATGCGGAAGACCTGCTCTTCCTTGAGCACGCGGCGCAGCGTGTCGTTGATCGCGCGGTTGGACTGCRGGTCGTGGCCCAGGGGTTTTTCCAGCACCACGCGGGTGGTGGGGCCGTTCAGGCCCACGGCGGCGATCTGCTCACACACATTGGTGAACAGGCTGGGCGCAGTGGCCACATACATCACCACCGAGTCGGCTCCGCGCGCCTTCAGCGTCTCGGCCAGGCGCTCGTAGTCCTGGGTTTTGGACAAGTCCATGCGCAGGTAGTGCAGCAGCGCGGCGAAGCGTGCAAACTCGTCCGGGCTGGGGCGCTTGGCCAGCTCCACGCTGTCGAACCGAGACTGGATCAGGCTGCGGTATTGTTCGTCGCTCAGGTCATCACGTGCCACCGCGATGATGCGTCCCCCCTCAGGCAGCGTGCCATGCCGAAAGGCCTGAAACAATGCGGGCATGAGCTTGCGCCAGGCGAGGTCGCCGGTGCCGCCGAACAGGACGAGGTCAAAACTCATGGTGTCTCCGTGATGGGGTGGTTCGTTTTGTTGCGTGGGATTGTAATCACGTTACATGATTTTCTAAAGAGGAGTGCCTTGTATCTACCGCTTGTAACCCAAAAGAACCTGTTAATAGGCCACTTTGTCGTGTAATCAAGTTACTATCTCGGCGCTTTTTTCACCTTACCCGTTTGATGACCATGCCTCTCCGTTGCGACCAGTCTGCGCTGTGGCCCCAGTTGGCCGCCCACTACGCCTCCCACGGCCAGCACCTGGACATGCGCCAGGCGTTTGCGCAGGATGCCCAGCGGTTTGCAGCCTTCAGCCAGTCGGCTCCGCATGTGTTTGCTGACCTGTCCAAGAACCTGTGGGACCGCGATACCGAAGCCCTGCTGCTGGATCTGGCCCGCGACTGCGGCCTGGTGCAACACCGCGATGCGATGTTTGCAGGCGAGGCCATCAACACCACTGAAAACCGCGCCGTGCTGCACACGCTGCTGCGCCGCCCTGCAGGCTTGGCCCTGCCCGGTGATGTGCCCGAGACCGCACAGCGCCTGGCCGACGTGCACCACACGCTTGATGCGATGCTGCAGTACGCCGAGCAGGTGCGCAGCGATGTTGCCATCACCGACGTGGTGAACATTGGCATCGGCGGGTCGGACCTGGGCCCGCACATGGCCGTGCGCGCGCTCGAAGAGTTCCGCATCCACAGCAAGCGCTTTCACTTTGTGTCGAACGTGGACGGGCACGAGCTGCACCACGTGCTCAAGGGCCTGCGGCCCGAGAGCACGCTGTTCCTGGTCGCGTCCAAGACCTTCACCACGGCCGAGACCATGACCAACGCGCGCTCGGCCCTGGCGTGGTTTGGTGCCCAGGGCGGGCGCGATGTGGCCCGCCACTTTGCGGCGCTTACCACCAACATCGAGGCCGCAGCGGCCCTCGGCATCACCACCACCTTCGGCTTCTGGGACTGGGTGGGCGGCCGCTACTCGCTGTGGTCGGCCATTGGCCTGCCGATTGCCATCGCGATCGGTGCCCAAGGCTTCCGAGATTTCCTTGCGGGTGCACATGCCATGGACGAGCATTTCCGCACCGCACCGCTGGCGCAGAACCTGCCGGTGCGCCTGGGTCTGCTCGATGTCTGGTACCGCAATTTCCACGGCTTCACCAGCCGCTGCATCGCGCCGTATCACGCCGCGCTGGGGCGCTATTCGGCCTACCTGCAGCAGCTSGAGATGGAAAGCAACGGCAAGCGCGTGGCGCAAGACGGCAGCACGCTGGCTTGCGTCACATCGCCCGTGCTSTGGGGCGAGCCCGGCACCAACGGCCAGCATGCSTWCTTCCAGATGCTGCACCAGGGCRCCGATGTGCTGCCGCTGGAGATCGTGGCCGTGCGCAAGGCCTCGCACCCGCTGCCCGGCCACCAGCAAAAGCTGCTGGCCAACGCCCTGGCGCAGACGCAGGCGCTGATGGTGGGCAAGGCCAGCGACGACGGCCACCGGCATTTTCCGGGCAACCGCCCCAGCACGCTCATGCTGCTCGAATCACTCACCCCCACATCGCTGGGCGCGCTGATTGCACTGCAGGAGCACCGCGTGTTTGTGAGCGGCAGCCTGTGGGGCATCAACAGCTTTGACCAGTGGGGCGTAGAACTGGGCAAGGTGCTGGCCAAGGACCTGGAGGCCCGGCTGGAGAGCGGTGATGTGGCGGGGCTCGATGGCTCCACCGCTGGCCTGCTGGGCTTGCTGCGCAGCCCTGCCTGACCTTCACGGCACATCAAAGTCCTCGGGGGCGCTCTGGCGGAAGACCGGGCGCCCTGCCGGCAGAAGCCGGCACAGTTTCTGGTCGATAGCTAACGCATCAGGAGACACTCCCCATGGCGATTCCGCCCTATCCGGACTTCCGCTCCGCTGCCTTTTTGCGCCAGCATCTGCGTGACACCATGGCGTTCTACGCCCCCGTGGCCACGGACGCGAGCGGTGGCCAGTACCACTTCTTTCTGGACGATGGCACGGTCTACAACGCCCACTCCCGCCATCTCGTCAGCGCCACCCGTTTTGTGGTCACGCACGCCATGCTCTACCGCACCACGGGGGAGGCGCGTTATCAGGCGGGCATGCGGCATGCGCTCACGTTTCTGCGCACCGCATTTCTCGATCCGGCCACAGGCGGCTACGTCTGGCTGATCGACTGGCAGGATGGCCGCACCACCGTGCAAGACGCCACGCGCCACTGCTACGGCATGGCCTTTGTGATGCTGGCGTATGCCCGCGCTTACGAGGCCGGAGTGCCCGAGGCCCGCGCTTGGCTGGCTGAGGCTTTTGAAACTGCCGAACAGCACTTCTGGCAGCCCGCCGCAGGCCTGTATGCCGACGAGGCCAGCCCTGATTGGCAACTGACGGTCTACCGMGGCCAGAACGCCAACATGCACGCCTGCGAGGCCATGATCTCCGCCTTCCGTGCCACGGGCGAGCGCCGCTACGTCGAGCGCGCCGAGCAGCTCGCACAAGGCATCTGCCAGCGGCAGGCCGCGTTGTCCACCCGCGCCCTTGCGCCCGCTGCCGAAGGTTGGGTGTGGGAGCACTTCCATGCCGACTGGTCCGTGGACTGGGACTACAACCGCCATGACCGCAGCAACATCTTCCGCCCCTGGGGCTACCAGATCGGCCACCAGACCGAATGGGCCAAGCTGCTGCTGCAACTCGACGCCTTGCTGCCCGCCGAATGGCACGTGCCGTGTGCGCAGCGCCTGTTCGATACCGCTGTGGAGCGGGGCTGGGATGCCGAACACGGCGGCCTGTACTACGGCATGGCGCCCGACGGCAGCATCTGCGACGACGGCAAATACCACTGGGTGCAGGCCGAGAGCATGGCGGCTGCAGCGGTGCTTGCTGTGCGCACGGGGGATGCGCGCTACTGGCAGTGGTACGACCGCATCTGGACCTACTGCTGGACCCACTTTGTGGACCACGAACATGGCGCGTGGTTTCGCATCCTGCACCGCGACAACCGCAACACCACCCACGAGAAGAGCGATGCGGGGAAGGTGGACTATCACAACATGGGGGCGTGTTATGACGTGTTGGGAATGTTGAGCGGGGATAAAGGAGCGAGCTGTAGGTTGTCGATGGCTGGAACAGCGGTTGCCGCCTAATTTCCGAAGGCTCAAATACCCAGCGCTAAAGCCCTACCGAACCTGGTAAGCCTACCTTGCCAAGTTCATCTCGCAAATTTGCGGAGTTCCCTGTTCAATCCTGTTGCATGCCAATACACGCTGTACCAGCAGGAGATCGACTATGGCTGTTTTTACTCTGAACATGCGCTTGAAGTGCACCGCCTTGTTTATCGCACTGAGCGCGCTTGCGGGCTGCGGAGCGACTCCTGCGCCAATTGTCGAACCCGAGTACAAGCCTCTGGAGTTGGTTTATCTGCAACCAGAGTATCCCGTTGCGCGGATGTGGCCTTCGGCGGAGTATGTTGCTCGAACCGAGGACGAGTGGGAGCGTGTTTGGAATCAGGGCACTGTGATGGATCCGCGTGATGAAAACGTCCCTCGCCATGGGCGACCTGCTGTGGATTTCAACCGGTACATGGTGATTGGGATTTCACGCGGGCATGGGTACAGCGGTTGCCACGGACTGTATTTCCGTGACATTGTTGAACGTGCAAATTTCATTGAAGTGCAGTTCGTTCATCACCAGCCTGATGAAACGGTTTCAACCCAAAGCACAAGCACGGCATGCACGGCCATGGGGGTGTTCTTGGCCAGGTGGGTGCGTGTGCCCAAGATGGAGAAGCCAGTGCGGTTTTTTGGTGGTTGAAGCTGGCTTCGTTACAAGACATCGTCCGCTACTTGCGATTGACCAGCGCAAAAAAATTGACCGGCAGTCCGCCCACCCCTGCTTGCAGACTGAACATGGACCCTGCAGGGGTTGCTGCTTGCTGTTCTTGAGCAGGCCTCCCCGCTCGCGCCGACGTAATGAACAGTGTCCGCAGATCCTTTCCCCCAAAACACACCATGGTCGGGCACTGCACCGGCACCGCAATGCGCTGCAGCACCTCACCTGCTGGCGAGAGTTGCAACACACAAGCGCCTTCGTACATCGCCACCCAGTAGTTGCCTTCCACATCCACCGCCGCGCCATCGGGCCGCCCACCGTACGGCTGGCCGTCCACCTTGCGGTCAAACTGCACCCAGGGGCGGCGGTTGGTGATATCGCCCGTGGCCACGTCAAAGTCGAACTGGTCGATGCGGTGCTCGGGCGTATTCGACCAGTACATCGTGCGGTTGTCGGGGCTGAAGGCCAGGCCGTTGGCGGTGAAGTTATCGCCTGCCATGTGGCGCACGCGGTAGCCTGTGGCGCTGGCCGGGTAGGCCTGCAGGCACCACAGTGCCGCATTCGGTGCGGTGCGGGGCGTGATGACCGAGCCCGCCCAGAAACGGCCTGCGGTGTCGCAGCGGCCGTCGTTCAGGCGCAGGACCGCGGTGTCATGTTGCTCGGGCGGCAGCAGGGCCAGGCAGCTGAGGGCGGTAGGGTCTGCGCTGTCCTTGGCTGTATCCAGAAGATAGAAACCGTTTCGTAACCCGATTACCAACCGCCCATCGGTCGCAGGTGCGCAGCAGCCGGGCTCGCTGGGCATGTGCCACTGCCGGTGGTGGCCGCTGTCAGGATGCCATGCGTGCACCGCTTGTCCCTGAATGTCACACCAGTAAAGGGATTTTTCCGTGGGGTGCCAGAAAGGGGATTCACCCAGTTCGGACGGTGGCAAGGGCAAGGTTTGCAGGGACATGGGTTGAATTGGCATTGTTATCGAGTTACATTCTAGGGCCTCAGATAACGACCCTGGCGCAATGCACGGGGTCCTGCCACCCACCGATGGAGACTTCCATGCACCCAGTTGTAGCGCGCGTGACCGAGCGCATTGTCCAGCGCAGCGCAGACACCCGCGGCGCCTACCTTGCCGGCGTTGACGCCATGATTGCTCGCAAGCCCGCACAAGACCGCATGGGCTGCGCCAACCTTGCCCATGCCTATGCGGCGCTGCCGGGTTCGGACAAGTTCAAGGTCACGGTCGAGAAGGCGCCCAACATCGGCATCGTCACGGCCTACAACGACATGCTCTCGGCGCACCAGCCGTACCAGGGCTACCCCGCTATCCTGCGTGATGAGGCCGCCCAGCTCGGTGCCACGGTGCAAGTGGCCGGTGGCGTGCCCGCCATGTGCGATGGTGTGACGCAGGGTACGCCCGGCATGGAGCTGTCGCTGTTCTCCCGCGATGCCATTGCCATGGCCACTGCGGTAGCGCTGTCCCACGATGTGTTCGATGGTGCACTGCTGCTGGGCGTGTGCGACAAGATCGTGCCCGGCCTGCTGATCGGCGCGCTGCACTACGGGCATCTGCCCTGCGTGTTTGTGCCCGCAGGCCCCATGGGCACAGGCCTGTCGAACAAGGAAAAATCCAAGGTGCGCGAGCAGTACGCACAGGGCCTGGTGGGCCGTGACGAACTGCTCAAGGCCGAATCGGCCGCGTACCACAGCCCTGGCACCTGCACGTTCTACGGCACGGCCAACAGCAACCAGATGCTGCTCGAAGCCATGGGCCTGCATGTGCCCGGTGCAGCGTTCGAGTCGCCCGGCACCGAGGCGCGCGAGGCCTTCACGCGCCAGGCGCTGCGCACGGTGCTCGACATCGGCAAGCGGGGCAACCGCTTCACCCCCATCGGCAAGCTGGTGGACGAGCGCTGCATCGTCAAYGCCATGGTGGCSCTGCTGGCCACSGGCGGCTCCACCAACCACCTGATCCACTGGGTGGCGATTGCGCGCAGCGCGGGCATCCTGATCGACTGGACGGACTTTGACGAGCTCTCGTCGGTGGTGCCCCTGCTGGCCCGCGTGTACCCCAATGGCGATGCCGATGTGAACCAGTTCCAGGCGGCGGGCGGCCCGCCCTGGATCCTGCGCGAGCTGCTGGCGGGTGGCTTGATGCACCCTGATGTGATGAGCGTGAACGCGGGCGGCATTGCCGATGGCGGCAAGAGCGCCCCGGCGGTGTCGGGCGACACTTCGGTGCTGCGGCCTGTGAGCGAACCCTTCTCACCCACCGGCGGGCTGCGCCTATTGCAAGGCCGCCTGGGCCGCGCGGTGATCAAGGTGTCGGCCGTGCCCGAAGACCGCCACATCGTCCAAGCCCCAGCGCGAGTTTTTGACTCGCAAGAAGCCCTGCTCGCAGCCTTCAGCGCGGGCGAGGTGAACCAGGACATGGTGGCCGTGGTGCGCTTTCAAGGCCCGCAGGCCAACGGCATGCCMGAGCTGCACAAGCTCACGCCCCCGCTGGCGGTTCTGCAGAACCAGGGCTTCCAGGTGGCGCTGGTCACCGACGGCCGCATGAGCGGCGCCTCCGGCCGCGTACCTGCCGCGATCCACGTCACGCCCGAGGCACTGGCCGGTGGCCCGCTAGCCAAGGTGCGTGACGGCGACATCGTGCGGGTGGATGCGGTGGCTGGCACGCTCGATGTGCTGGTGGACGACGCCGAGTGGGCCGCACGCGCCCCGGAGCCCTGCAGCGCCCCATCACCCATCGGCTTCGGCCGCGAACTCTTCACCAACTTTCGCCGCCACGCAGGCGGTGCCGAACAAGGAGCCTGCACATGGCTGTAACCCCTGCTTCCGCCCCCATGAATCCCCTCGACATCGCCAGCCATGGCCCGGTCATCCCCGTCATCGTGATCGACCGCGTGGAAGACGCGCTGCCCCTGGCCGAGGCCCTGCTGGCCGGTGGCGTGAAGGTGCTGGAGGTGACGCTGCGCACCGCTGCCGGTCTGCCCGCCATCGAAACCATCGCCCGCCATCTGCCCGAAGCTGTGGTGGGTGTGGGCACGGTGCTCAATGCCGATGACGCGCGCCGCGCGAGCGAAGCCGGTGCGCGTTTTGCCGTGAGCCCCGGCTACACCTCGGCCGTGGGCAGCGCCTGCAAGGGCCTGAACCTGCCGCTGCTGCCAGGTGTGGCCACATCCAGCGAGATCATGGCGGCGCTGGCCGATGGGTTCTCGTTCCTCAAGCTCTTCCCGGCCGAGGCCGTGGGCGGCATCCCGCTGCTCAAGTCCTGGGCCAGCCCGTTTGGCCAGGTGAGCTTTTGCCCCACGGGTGGCATCACCAACGCCACAGCCTCCAACTACCTGGCACTGCCCAATGTGCGCTGCGTGGGCGGCTCATGGCTTACGCCCACCGATGCGGTGCGCGCGGGCGACTGGGCGCGCATCACCCAGCTGGCGCGCGACACCCAGGCATTGCGCAAGGCGGCCTGAGGGCTCTGGGCGCTGGGTTTGCAGCCAAAAAGCGCCTGATGCGCTAGTGCAATATGCACTGAAAGCTATCAAAATAAGAGCAAAGGAGACGCTGACACCGTGGCGGCAGCGGTACGGTGTCTCTGCTGCGCGCGCCGAGTTGGCTGGACTTGTTGCAGCGCCCCTCTATCATGGCCACGCGGGGATACCCCGTGACCGAGCAACGATTGTTCAAGAGAGGGAATTCGCTATGGATTTTGTTTCGGCTGTCAAAAGCTGCTTCGCGCAGTACGCAGGGTTTTCGGGCCGTGCTCCACGCTCCGAGTTCTGGTGGTTTGCGCTGTTTCAGTTCGGGGTGCTGGTGATTGCCACCATGATCAGCCAGGTGCTGTATGGCATTGCCGCCCTGGCCCTGCTGCTGCCCGCGCTGGCCGTGGGSGCWCGCCGCYTGCACGATATTGGCCGCTCCGGCTGGTGGCAGCTGCTGTCCCTCACCGGTATCGGCACCCTGGTGCTGATTTACTGGTGGGTGCAACCAAGCGGGGAGTAAAGCCACTGCAGGCCAGTGTCCCGAGTTGGCCCCATAGAAAAAACAAAAGCCCGCAGACCGTAAGGCCTGCGGGCTTTTGTGTAGTGGGCTGCGCAGTCAGCACGGGGCTGCTGCGCAGGGGTCAGGCACTTACATGCCCATGCCGCCCATGCCACCCATGCCGCCCATGTCGGGCATGCCGCCACCAGCTGGGGCGTCATCCTTCGGGGCCTCAGCCACCATGGCTTCGGTCGTCAGCAGCAGCGATGCCACGGAGGCAGCGTTTTGCAGAGCGGTGCGGGTGACCTTCGTGGGGTCCAGAATGCCCAGTTCGAGCATGTCGCCGTAGGTGTCGTTGGCAGCGTTGAAGCCGAAGTTGCCCTTGCCAGCCAACACTGCGTTCACCACCACCGAGGCTTCGCCACCGGCGTTGTTCACGATTTCGCGCAGAGGAGCTTCCACTGCCTTCAACACCAGCTTGATACCGGCGTCCTGGTCAGCGTTGTCGCCCTTGATCGAGTCGCCCACAGCTTGCTTGGCACGCAGCAGAGCCACGCCGCCACCAGCCACAACGCCTTCTTCCACAGCTGCACGGGTAGCGTGCAGTGCGTCTTCCACGCGGGCCTTCTTTTCCTTCATTTCGACTTCGGTGGCAGCGCCCACCTTGATCACKGCCACRCCGCCRGCCAGCTTGGCCACGCGCTCTTGCAGCTTTTCGCGGTCGTAGTCGGWSGTGGCTTCTTCGATCTGCACGCGCACTTGCTTSACGCGGGCTTCGATGTCRSCGGCAGCGCCRGMGCCGTCGATGATGATGGTGTTTTCCTTGCCCACTTCGATGCGCTTGGCTTGGCCCAGGTCGGCCAGSGTSACCTTTTCMAGGGTCAGACCGACTTCTTCAGCGATGACCTTGCCGCCCGTCAGGATGGCGATGTCTTCCAGCATGGCCTTGCGGCGGTCGCCGAAGCCAGGAGCCTTCACTGCCACAACCTTCAGGATGCCGCGGATCGTGTTGACCACCAGCGTAGCCAGGGCTTCGCCTTCGACTTCTTCGGCGATGATCAGCAGSGGACGGCCRGCCTTGGCGACTTGTTCCAGCGTGGGSAGCAGGTCGCGGATGTTGCTGATCTTCTTGTCGAACAGCAGCACGAAGGGGTTGTCCAGAATCGCAGATTGCTTTTCGGGGTTGTTGATGAAGTAGGGCGACAGGTAGCCGCGGTCRAACTGCATGCCTTCSACGACGTCSAGTTCGCTGTCCAGCGACTTGCCGTCTTCCACGGTGATCACGCCTTCCTTGCCAACCTTGTCCATTGCGTCAGCGATCAGCTTGCCGATGGTTTCGTCGGAGTTGGCGGAGATCGAACCCACTTGGGCGATTTCCTTGGAGGTGGTGGTGGGCTTGGAAGCCTTCTTCAGCTCGGCGACCAGGGCCGTCACAGCCTTGTCAATACCGCGCTTCAGGTCCATTGGGTTGATGCCAGCGGCCACGTACTTGAAGCCTTCGCGCACGATGGCTTGTGCCAGCACCGTAGCGGTGGTGGTGCCGTCACCAGCGTTGTCGCTGGTCTTGGAGGCCACTTCCTTCACGAGCTGGGCGCCCATGTTCTGCAGCTTGTCCTTGAGTTCGATTTCCTTGGCCACGGACACACCGTCCTTGGTCACGGTGGGGGCGCCGAACGAGCGCTCCAGCACCACATTGCGACCCTTGGGGCCCAGCGTGACCTTGACCGCGTTGGCCAGGATGTTCACGCCTTCAACCATGCGAGCGCGGGCTTCGCCGCCGAAAACTACGTCTTTTGCTGCCATTTTGGAGCTCCTGAAAATTGGGTTCAAATTGGCTGCTGGCGCTTACTCAATAAGCACTAGCAGCTATGAAAAGATGAGTGATTCAGAGGGGAGAGAAATTACTTCTCAACCACTGCAAACAGGTCGTCTTCCTTCATGACCAGCAGCTCGTCGCCCTTGACCTTGACGGTCTGGCCCGAGTACTTGCCGAACAGAACGCGGTCACCGACCTTCACGTTCAGGGCGAGCACTTCGCCCTTGTCGTTGCGCTTGCCGGGGCCAACGGCCAACACTTCACCYTGATCGGGCTTTTCGGCGGCKKYGTCRGGGATSACGATGCCRGAAGCGGTCKTGGTTTCGCTTTCAATACGCTTGACGATCACGCGATCGTGCAGAGGGCGAAGGTTCATTGCAATGCTCCTGTTTTCAGTAAAAAAGCTGAGGGACTCAATCAGCCCCGGCCATCCGGGGCCACCAAACTGCCAGCAGGGAGTGCGGTGTTAGCACTCGTCTGCGGTGAGTGCTAATGATACGGGCATTTGTGGCCATTTCAAGACACCCCCTCAGAACATGGGGGCGAAGGTGCGGAACGCCACTCTACTTTCGTTTTTCCGCCATTCAAATTTAGATTTTGGTGAATCGCTAGCGCGGAGTTGCCGCGTATGCCGTCAGCCTGTCGTTCTTTGAAACGTTTAGAACAGAAGCGAAAAATAGAAGTGGGTGCACACTATTTTGTAATTGGTCGAAACCGAGTTGCTTTCATGGCAGCTCCCGGCTGGTTGCAGTCATAGGGTTACCGCAGACGGATGGGTGTCAGTGTCAGTGCAAGTTTTATCTTCACCTTGGGGTGATCCCTCAACAGCCGTGCACCGATGTACATGTTTTCAAGCGCCTCGGTTGAAGCGCTGACTGGCAAAAGCTACGTGGAGTTGGGTGGGCTGCTTCAGGCTGTTTGCATACATACGGGATGCGTCATCGAATGAGTACTATCGGCCAAGAGCAGCCGTTCACCGCAAATGGAAGCGGACTTTCAACGTCGGCGCTTTTACGGTGTGCTGCCGACACCGCGACGCGGCCGCCTTGGACTGGGTGTCCACGACGAGCAACTTGTTAGAGGTCATTCGCCAAAATGGAATCAACGACTTTGTCTCGGCTGGAAATGCACACCGTCCAAATTCCTAGTGGCTCCGTCGATGGCATCAGCGCATTGAGAGCCAACGCAACAGCCCTACGCTCGGCTTTGGTGAGTCTGATGTGACTCAAATCCTCGGGTAGGTCAACCGTCAGCAGCAACTCGGACTGCTGAATTTCGGTCGTGGGACGAGGCCACCCAGCGGGTGCAGCACGAGTAAACACGTCCTCCGCCAACTGAGCGAGCGCTTCGTTCATATGAAATCTAAAGTGATGCATCTCGCAAACCCTGCGAGTATTAACTCAACAAAAGATAGCAGCTGAGTGCGTTGGGGAGAAATCGGCCAAGAGCAGACTCCGGTAGAGCGCATAAGCGGTCATTTCAATTCACCGGCGGAACTACCCTAGTAGCGCACATGTGTTCCGAGATTCCAGACCTGTGAGAGGCGCAGGCTATTTCTCGCATGGCATCTTGGACACTGTTGGTCGTCCAGGAGAGGTAGGAATTCAGCTTCCAAGCGAAACAGCCCCTTTTCTGATGCCTCGACCACCATATCGCGGAAGCCTGGATGTTGTTGCAGCGCATTCGCCAGCGGCAGGGTCTCAGGCACTTCCACCACCCTGGCATGAAGCACGTGGCTTGGGTCTTTGGATCGCGTTATGGAAACTAGTGCTCTCTTTCCATCGGAGCAGCCAGAGTGCGCAATATTCCTGACCCAGCCACACTTCCGACACAGAACTCTTACGGTTTGAAAGTCCAAACCCAGATGAAGCATTTTTATTGATGAAGGTGTGCGCTGTACCGCGAACTGCAGCTACTTGCAATTCGCCAAGCTGGCGGCATTGTGCCCGCTAACGTCCATTCCGTGCGGCAGAATCCGGCCAGGAGCAGCCGATCGCGTCTGGCGAAAGCGGACTGTCAACGTTCGAGCTAAGCTCCAAGTACCTTAGGGCGTCAGCTTGAGGGGTTAGGCCTCACCGAGGCTGAGCCGCACTCTTGACGACAGTTGCGTCCACCTCGACTAGCTGGCCGGGATGGCCAAGGCATGCGACCCCAAGGAGCGTCGCTGGAGGAACGGCACCAGAGAACCACTGTTGTACGCCAGCCCAAGCCTTTGTTAGATTCTCCTGCTCGCCTACGACATAGACAACAAGGCGCTGAACGTCCCCCATCGAGAAGCTATGGACCGAAAGCAGCGCGTCCAGATTGTTCAAGCATTGCGCGGCTTGAGCGAGCGGATCCATGACTCCCACGAGCTGGCCCGCTGAGTTGTGAGGTACCTGCCCGGCGACATGAAGTTGATTTCCGGTGCGTCGGGCGTATTCGTAGCCTGGTGTGGCCGCCAGACCGGCGGTTCGTTCAAGTTCGTTCATTCGTTTGGTCGGAAAAGTGAGGCCCAACGTTGAAGCAGAGCCGCGAGCGGCGGCTTAGCGAATTCGTTCCAAACACTATAGCTTTGCGCATGCGGCTGGGCCACGCCATGGAGTCGTTCATCGTCAGACGACGGCTTTGTAGCTGTCCACTGGCCGACTGCTCCGGGCCCCTAGCAGACTGTGGGTGTAACCTCTCCGTCAACGAGAAGCCAATATACGGCGCTGGAAGCGTGCCTTTTCTGGCGAAGATGCGGCCCAGACCGTCGCGCGTTGGTGCTCCTGCTGGTACGACCAGCCCAATCTTGCGGATATTCTCGGTATGCCGCTCAGCTGCTTGCGTGACCATCCCCACCGCCTCGGAGGCTGGGGCCAGGGCTGCTGGGCCAAAACACGATTACAAAAGTAAGGTTGACTGGCGTTCCGCACTGTTCTGTCCAAGTCCGTCAGGCCGCAGCAACCAGCATCAGATCCAGGTTCTGCACCGCCGCCCCCGAGGCGCCCTTGCCCAGGTTGTCAAACACGGCGGTCAGCAACACCTGACCGTGGCGGGCGTTGCTGAACACCCCCAGCTGCAGCCGGTTGGTGCCGTTCAGGGCTTGCGGGTCCAGATGCTCGGCCGCTTCGGTGGTGGCGGGGGGCATCACCTCGACAAAGGTGGCGTCGGCATAGTGCTGCCGCAGGCAGGCGTGCAGGTGTTCGCCTTGCGTGCCGGGCGGGAGCTGCCGCAGATGCAGCCCGATGGTCAGCACGATGCCCTGGCGGAAGGCGCCGTACGAGGGCAGAAAAAACGGGCGCTGCGACAGCCCGGCGTGCTGCGCGATCTCGGGCGTGTGTTTGTGCTCCAGCTGCAGCCCGTAGACCTGGAAGGCAGGCGCATGGGCTGCCTCGGGGCCTTCGTGTGCTTGCACCCGGGCACGCCCACCGCCGGAATACCCCGACACCGCATGGATGGTGAGCGCATGGTCGGCAGGCAACAAGCCGGCCTGCACCAGGGGCCGCAGCAGGGCGATGGCGCCTGTGGGGTAGCAGCCGGGGTTGCTGACGCGTTGCGCGTTGGCGATGCGCGCGGCCTGCGCCGCATCCATCTCAGGGAACCCATAAACCCATTGCGCGTCCGTGCGGTGGGCCGAGCTGGCGTCGATCACGCGCACTGAGGGGTTGTGGATGGCGGCCACGGCTTCGCGGGCGGCGGCGTCGGGCAGGCACAGGATGGCGATGTCGCAGCTGTTGATGGCTTCGGCGCGGCGGGTGGGGTTCTTGCGGTCGGCTTCGGGCAGTGTCAGCAGCTGCAGATCTGTGCGGCCGTGCAGGCGCTGGTGGATTTGCAGGCCGGTGGTGCCTTGGTCGCCGTCAATAAAAACAAGGGGCTGGGTGGTCATGGTGCGGATTCCTGGCATGGGGAGATGTGGAATCTTCGGCGCCGGTCTAAACTTTGAAAAGTTGAATTTCACAAACATCAAGATCAGTTCTGCTGAACGTCATGCGCGAACTCAATCTCGACCGGCTGCGTACCCTGGTCACCATCGCTGACCTCGGGTCTTTCGCTGAAGCTGCCCGCACGCTGCACCTGGCGCCGCCCACGGTCAGCCTGCACATTGCCGACCTGGAGGCACTGATCGGTGCGCCGTTGCTGGTGCGCAAGCGGGGCGAGGTGCGGCCGTCCGGCGCGGGCGAGGTGCTGGTGGAGCGGGCCCGGCGCCTGCTGGCCGATGCCGACGAGGCCATGGACCTGGTGCGGCGCCAGGTGCAGGGGCTGGAGGGGCGGGTGCGCTTGGGCGCGTCCACCGGCGCCATCGCGCACCTGCTGCCCCAGGCGCTGGAGGTGCTGGGCCGGCAGCACCCCGGCATCGATGTGCAGGTGGCGGTGCTCACGTCGCAGGAGACCGTGTCGCGGCTGGCTCTGGGGACGCTGGACGTGGGCCTGGTGGCCTTGCCCATGGCCTCGGTGCGTGGGGTGGCGGTGATGCCGTGGCGGCGCGACCCGGTGATGGCGTTCGTCCCCTCGGCCTGGGCGGCGCCCCGCAGGGTCACGCCCCAGTGGCTGGCAGGGCAGCCGTTGATCCTGAATGACGACGGCACCAGCCTGTCGCGCCTGACGGGCGAATGGCTTGCCTTGGCGGGCGAGCAGCCCAAGGCGCGCATCCAGCTCAACTACAACGATGCCATCAAGAGCCTGGTGGCGGCCGGCTACGGGGCGACGCTGCTGCCGCACGAGGCCTCCACCGCCACGCCGGTGGACCCGCGCATCCGCATGCTGCCCGTGCAACCCCGGCTATGGCGG
Organism: Acidovorax sp. LjRoot204; assembly: GCF_056175785.1. Classification (NCBI taxonomy): domain Bacteria; kingdom Pseudomonadati; phylum Pseudomonadota; class Betaproteobacteria; order Burkholderiales; family Comamonadaceae; genus Acidovorax; species Acidovorax sp. LjRoot204. Next base: position 11,324 of record NZ_JBGFFF010000039.1, on the reverse strand, counting down.
CCCCTGGGCATCGCCCACCGCGCGGGCCCGGTGGAGCGCGCCACCCAGCATGTGCTGGATGTGCTGTGGCAACAGAAGCAGGTGTGACGCGAAGCTGAACCGGGAATGTGCCGCCCCAGGCCGCCGCCTGTCGCTCAGGCAGCGTCGTCCCCGATGAGCAGCCGGGTGTCGGACACGTAGCGGTGCGGCGGTACCTCCAGGTTGGTGGGCGCGGGCTTGTTCCTGAAGACTCGGCCCGCCAGGTCGAAGGTGGAGCCGTGGCAGGGACAAAAGAAGCCGCCCTGCCACTGGTCGCCCACGCTGGGGTTGGAGGTGCCTGCGGGCACGGCGGTGGGGGAGCAGCCGAGGTGCGTGCAGATGCCCACGGTGACAAACACCGCCGGGCGGATGGAGCGTTGCGGGTTGCGGGCGTACTCGGGTTGCTGGTCCCTGCGCGAGGCCGGGTCGGCCAGCGCGGCGTCTTGCTGGGGCAGGGCGGCCAGCATCTCGGGCGTACGCCGCATGATCCACACGGGCTTGCCGCGCCATTCCACCGTCTTCACGCCGCCGGGCGGCAGGTCGCTGATGTCTACCTCCACGCCGGCGCCCATGGCCCGCGCGCGCTCGCTGGGGGCCAGGCTGGACACCAGGGGCACGGCGACCCCTGCCGCCGCCACGCAGCCTGTGGCCGCCGTCAGCAGCACCAGCTGCCGACGCTCTGCAGCGGGATCGCCCTCTGTGCCTGGAAGGGAGCCATTCGTTGTAGCGGGGTGGAGGGCCATGGGGGCTTTCTGAGAAGGAGGACGGGACGGGCTGTGGTACAGAAAAGGTTCTCGCCGGGGTGACAGCCACCGCCCGCATCGCTGCGGACGGCTATGGCTTACCGCAAACCGCGTGCCATCGCCCGCAAGACCTGCGTGCCATGGCGCGTGCTGCATGAAAAGCCCGTGAATTCAATGGATTGCGCGCGCGATGTCGGGTTGGCAGGTGCGCCGCAGGCCCGGCAGCGGCCGGATTCACTGCCACCCTGTCTGCCAAGCCGGCTGCCAACTGCCATCCATTGCAGTCCGCATGGCATAGATCAAAGGCCCGCTGCCGAAACCGGTGCACCGTCAGGGCCCTTGCATGTACGAAGGTTTTTCCATGCCCCACCTCCCCGCACCACCCGCAGAACTGGTGTCCTTTCTGGAAGGCCTGCCAGATCCGCACATCCTGGTGGACGACCGCTATCGCATCCTGGCGGCCAATGGCGCCTATCGCCGCCTGTTCGGTACGGCTGGCGGCGCGGGGGGCAGCGTGGTGGGGCGCACCTGCCACGCTGTGTCCCACCACGCCAGCGTGCCCTGTGACCAGGCGGGCGAGTCCTGTCCGCTGGCGCAGGCGCGCGCCTCGGGGCAATGCGAACGGGTGCTGCATGTGCACCACACGGCCCAGGGTGAGGAATATGTGCAGATCGAGCTGGCGCCCGTGGCGGGGGCGGACGGCACCATGGGGTTCTTTGTCGAAAAGATGGTGCCTTTGCCGGTGGCGGCGCAGCCGGTGCCGTCCGCGCAGGGGCTCATCGGGCGGTCGCCCGCGTTCCAGAAGATGCTGGGGCTGGTGGCGCGGGTGGCACCCTCGCGGGCTGCGGTGTTGCTGCTGGGCGAGTCGGGCACGGGCAAGGAGCTGGTGGCCCATGCCGTGCACCAGGGCAGCCTGCGCGCGCGGCGTGCGCTGGTGCCCGTGGACTGCTCCAGCCTGCCCGAGGCGCTGTTTGAGTCCGAGCTGTTCGGGCATGAGAAAGGGGCGTTCACCGGCGCGGCCCAGGCCCGGCCGGGGCTGGTAGAGGCGGCAAACGGTGGCACGCTGTTTCTGGACGAAGTGGGCGACATTCCCCTGCCGCTGCAGGTCAAGCTGCTGCGCCTGCTGGAGACCGGCACCTACCGCCGCGTGGGCAGCACCGAGCTGAGGCATGCCGACCTGCGCGTGGTGTCTGCCACGCACCGCAACCTGCAGCACATGGTGGCCGCAGGGCACTTTCGCGAAGACCTGTATTACCGCCTGAGCACCTTCCCCATCCACCTGCCACCGCTGCGCGAACGCCAGGGGGACACCGCTTTGCTGGCACGCGCGCTGCTGGAACGCGTGGCGCCCCAGCCCCGTGCGCTGCAGTTGTCTGGCGCTGCGCTGGCCTTGCTGGAGGCGCAGCCCTACCCCGGCAATGTGCGGGAACTGCGCAACCTGCTGGAGCGCACCGCCTTGCTGTGCGATGGCGACAGCATCGGCGCGGAGCATGTGCAGCAAGCGCTTGCCTGTGGTCTGCCCCCGCTCGCGGGTGCGGTGGCTCAGGGCGCAGGGGTGCTGCCTGTATCGGTTGCGTTAGCGGGGCTATCACGCCGCCCCTTGCCCGACGACGAGGCCCTGCGCCAGGCCGTGGCTGCCCACCAGGGCAGCCGTTCAGCCCTGGCGCGGCGGCTGGGCATCAGCGAGCGATCGCTGTACCGGCGGCTGAAAACATTGGGTGCTTGACGCCAATAAGTGAAGAAATTGGCCTCAAGCGCATATGTTGATTGTGCTGGCAGCTATCTTTTATATAGCGTTTGGTGCGCCTTGCTGGCTTAGACCACCGCATCGGGCGCCAGCGCGCTCAGCACCATGCGCACGATCAGTTCCTCGGCCTTTTCGTAGTCGCGCTCGGTCAGGGAGGGCTTGCCCAGCAGCAGGGCGAACTGGGCTTCCTGCTCCGCATACGCCTGGGTGACCGACCAGATGATGAACATCAGGTGCGTGAAGTTGACCTTGGCAATGCGGCCCTCGCGCGCCCAGCGCTCGAAGGTGCGCACCTCGGTCTTGAGCAGCGGCGCCACGCGTTCGGTGATGGCCGTGCCATACCGTGGTGCGCCCGCAATCACCTCTTTGGTGAACACCTTGGCGCCCTGGGGGCGGGTGCGCGAATAGTGCAGCTTGGCGCGGATGTAACGCCGCAGCGCTTGCTGCGGGTCGTCGCTGTGCGACAGGTCTTCCATGCCCGCCAGCCACTGGGTGAGCACATCGTCCAGCACCCGCTGGTACAGCGCCTCCTTGCTTGGGAAGTAATACAGCAGGTTGTGGCGGCTGATGCCGATGGCGGCGGCAATGCTCTCCAGCGATGCGCCCTCAAAGCCGAATTGCGCAAACTGATTCTCTGCCTCGGTAAGGATGCCCTGCTCCTTGAGCAGCCGCGAGGCCGTGGGGGCGCGGGGGGCGGACTCGTCGTGAGGCGGGAGGGCCGCCTTGCGGGGACGCGGGGGCGGGGGGGCAATGGACGGGCGGGCTGCAGTCATTGCACCATTGTGGAACAAGCCGGGGCCTGAAAACTGGCAATTGGCTGGCTGGAGGCTGGCACGCGGTTTGCTGTAGGGATTTTACCAATTGGTAAATTTTTACGGGTTGGTAAATTGAACCACAACGCAGGGCACCGCCGCACCAAAGCAGCGGGCACCTGCACCCCACAGCGAGGACCACGATGAAACCTCCGAAGTTTGCGGGCACCAGCATTCACGCTGGTGCCGCATTGGTTGGCGCCACTGGCTGGCGTTCCACCGCTGCGCGGCGTGCGCTTGCACGCCCCCTGGGCGCCCAGACCCCCACCCTGACCCTCTCGGAGGAAACCTGATGGACACACCCGCAAGCCGTGCCTGCGGCATTCATGCCGCACGCCTGAACCTGGCCGACTACGCCGTGAACTTCAGCGACGCACACCCGCCGCTCACCCGCCCGCAAGCGCTGATCGAGGCCGAGCGCTGCTATTACTGCCACGACGCTCCCTGCGCCACGGCCTGCCCTACGGGCATCGACATCCCGTCGTTCATCCACCGCATTGCGCAGGACAACAACCGGGGCGCGGCCCGCGCCATCCTGGAGGCCAACCCGCTCGGTGGCATGTGCGCCCGCGTGTGCCCCACCGAGGTGCTGTGCGAACAGGCCTGCGTGCGCAACACCAACGAAGACAAGCCGGTGGAGATCGGCTCACTGCAGCGCTACGCCACCGACGCCTTCTTTGCCCAGCCCGGTGCACCGCTGTTCCAGCGCGCAGCCGCCACCGGCAAGCGCGTCGCCGTGGTGGGCGCAGGGCCTGCGGGCCTGGCCTGTGCGCATGGCCTGGCCGTGCGCGGGCATGACGTGGTGCTGTTCGAGGCGCGCCCCAAACTCGGCGGCCTCAACGAATATGGCCTGGCCAGCTACAAGACCGCCCACAACTTTGCGCAGAAGGAAGTGGAGTGGCTGCTGTCCATCGGTGGCATTGAGGTGCGCACCGGCCAGCAACTGGGCCGTGACATCACGCTCGACAGTCTGCTGGGCGCGTATGACGCCGTTTTCCTGGGCCTGGGCCTGCAGGGTGTGAACGCACTGGGCGTGGCCGAGCCCACGGCCACTGGGTTGCGCAATGCCGTGGACTTCATCGCCGAGCTGCGCCAGAGCACCGACCTCTCCGCCCTGCCTGTAGGCCGCCGCGTAGTGGTGATTGGTGGCGGCATGACGGCGGTGGATGCCGCTGTGCAGTCGCGCAAGCTGGGCGCGGAAGAAGTGACCATCGTCTACCGCCGGGGCGCTGAGGCCATGTCGGCGTCCGCTGTGGAGCAGCAGTGGGCGCAGACGAACGGCGTGACCATTCGCCACTGGGCCGCACCCAAGGAGGTGCTGAGCGAAAACGGCGCGGTGAAGGGCGTGCGCTTTGCCGCCACGGCGCTGAGCGGCGGCAAGCTGGTGGAAACCGGCGAGACCTTCACGCTGGACGCCGACATGGTGCTCAAGGCCATCGGCCAGACCTTTGTGGCAGAGCCCGTGAGCGGCCGCATTGCGCTGGAGGGCGGGCGTATCGCCACCGATGCCGAAGGCCAGACCAGCCTGCCGCGTGTGTGGGCCGGTGGCGACTGCCGCGTGGGCGGCCGCGACCTCACGGTGGAGGCGGTGGAGCACGGCAAGGTCGCCGCTGTTTCCATCCACGCCGCATTGATGGCTTGAGATGGCCTGAAGCGGCCAGACCCCTTCCACCCAGTTTTCACGGGAGCACCCCATGGCAGACATTCGCAGCAATTTCCTGGGCATCCAAAGCCCCAACCCCTTCTGGCTCGCGTCCGCACCGCCCACCGACAAAGAGATCAACGTCACCCGCGCCTTTGAGGCCGGCTGGGGCGGCGTGGTGTGGAAGACGCTGGGCGAAGACCCGGCCGTGGTCAACGTCAACGGCCCGCGCTACTCCACGCTCATGTCGCAAGACCGCCGCGTGATCGGCCTGAACAACATCGAGCTGATCACCGACCGGCCGCTGCACACCAACCTCGAAGAGATCAAACGCGTCAAACGCAACTGGCCGGACCGGGCCATGATCGTCTCGCTGATGGTGCCCTGCGTGGAAGAGAGCTGGAAGAACATCCTGCCGCTGGTGGAGGACACGGGTGCCGACGGCATCGAACTCAACTTCGGCTGCCCGCACGGCATGAGCGAGCGGGGCATGGGCGCGGCCGTCGGTCAGGTGCCCGAGTACATCCAGATGGTCACGGCCTGGTGCAAGCATTACAGCAAGCTGCCCGTGATCGTCAAGCTCACGCCCAACATCACCGACGTACGCCACCCCGCACGCGCCGCCAAGGCGGGTGGAGCCGATGCCGTGTCGCTCATCAACACCATCAACTCCATCATGGGTGTGGACCTGGACCGCATGGTGATGAGCCCGAGCACGGACGGCTGGGGCTCGCACGGCGGCTACTGCGGCCCGGCCGTCAAGCCGATTGCGCTGAACATGGTGGCCGAGATTGCACGCGACGCGCAGACCGCTGGCCTGCCCATCAGCGGTATTGGCGGTATCACCACCTGGCGCGACGCGGCCGAATACATTGCGCTCGGCTGCGGCACGGTGCAGGTGTGCACGGCCGCCATGGTGTATGGCTTCAAGATCGTGCAGGACATGTGCGACGGCCTGTCCAACTTCATGGACGAGCACGGGTATGCCACGCTCGACGACTTCAAGGGCCAGGCCGTGCCCACGGTGAAGGACTGGAAGAACCTCAACCTCAACCACATCGAAAAGGCCGTCATCAACCAGGATGCCTGCATCCAGTGCGGCCGCTGCCATGTGGTCTGCGAAGACACCTCGCACCAGGCCATCACCTTCACCAAAGAAGGCGGCGTGCGCAAGTTCGAGATCAACGAGGCCGAATGCGTGGGCTGCAACCTGTGCGTGTCGATCTGCCCCGTGCCCGAGTGCATCACCATGCGCGCGCTGGAGCCGGGCGAAGTCGATGTGCGCACGGGCAAGACGGTGACGGGCGAATACGCCAACTGGACCACGCACCCCAACAACCCGCAGCGCGTGTCTGCCGCAGCTTGACATGTGCCCCTGCGAGCTTGTGCCACAGACCCCGCAAGGCGTTGCGGCAGCACCCGTTGTGGTGCCGATTTGCAACGCATGTTGCACTGCATCTGGTGCAGTTCTTGCGTGATCTCTAGCATCGCTCGCTTCCCTTTGCCCGCCATCTGCCAGCGTGAGGGCGCTGGAACAGACAGCGGGTTGTGTGCAACCCCAACGACGTCTTTGACAGGAGTACAGGCATGACCAACAGTACCGGCAGCGCGGCCCATGTGGCGGGGCTGATGCCCGGCGATGCATCCAACACGCTCGCCAATGAAGATCTGCTCCCCACCACCGCCGCGCAGCGACACTGGACGTGGAAGGACTTTGCCGCACTCTGGGTGGGCATGGTCGTGTGCGTGCCCACCTACACCATGGCCAGCTCCATGCTGGACCAGGGCTTCACCTGGCAGATGGCGGTGTGGCTGGTGTTCCTGGCCAACTGCATCGTGCTCGTGCCCATGGTGCTCATTGGGCGCGTGGGGCCCAAATATGGTGTGCCGTTCCCCGTGCTCGCACGTGCATCCTTTGGCGTGAAAGGTGCCAACCTTCCCGCCGTGCTGCGCGGCCTGGTGGCGTGTGGCTGGTTCTCCATCAACTGCTACTTTGGCGCGCTGGCGCTGCACGGCTTCCTAAACATCCTGGGCATGAACCTGGCTGGGCCAGCGGATGGGCAAACCATCAGCACCTCGCAGTTCATGTGCTTCCTGGCGTTCTGGGCGGTTCACATCTGGTTCATCTGGAAGGGGCCGGAGTCCATCCGTCTGCTGGAGGTGATTGCGGCGCCGCTGATGATCGGTGCGTCCGTGCTGCTGGTGGTGGTGCTGATGATGAAGGTGCCCTCGGGTCAGCTGTTCAACCTGCCCGCCAAGGTGGTCGAGGGCGGTCCCAAGACCTGGGCGGCGCTGACGGGCCTGGTCGGCTTCTGGGCCACGCTCGCACTCAACATCCCGGACTTCACGCGCTTTGCCAAGTCGCAAAAGGACCAGGTCGTGGGCCAGGCCATCGGCCTGCCGATTCCCATGGCGCTGTTCTCCATGGTGGGTGTGATTGGTTTCTCGGCCTCGGCCATCCTGTACGGCAAGGCCCAGCTGTTCCCCGACGGCCTGCTCACGCAAATGGGCAGCGTGGCTGCAGGTGTGGGCCTGCTGGTGATTTTGCTGGCCAACCTCACGACCAACGTGGCCGCCAACCTGGTGTCGCCTTCGTACGACTTCAGCCAGTGTGCACCGTCCAAGATCAGCTTCCGCATGGGTGGCCTGATCGCCGCGCTGATTGGCCTGGTGTTCATGCCCTGGAAGCTGCTGGCCACCTCGGGTGGCTACCTGTTCACCTGGCTGGGCGGCTACGGCACGCTGCTGGGCGCCATCGCGGGCATCCTGCTGGTGGACTACTACCTGGTGCGCAAGAGCGAGCTGAAGGTGGACGACCTGTATCGCCGTGGTGGCGAATATGAGTACAGCAATGGCTGGAACGTCCAGGCATTGATTGCCTTTGCGCTGGGCGTGCTGCCCTGCCTGCCGGGCTACCTGGCCGTGTCGGGCGTGGTGGACAAGGCGGCTGTGCCTGGCCTGCTGCTGGCGTTGTTCGATTTTGGCTGGTTCTTCAGCCTGGCCGTGGCCGGTACCTACTACTACCTGACCGCCAAGAAGAAGTGACCCCTTGGCCCTGCCTGGGCCTGGTGCCAGTGCAGGGCCTTTTTTTCACCTGATCCGTATCCCTGAAGGAGACCCCCATGAGCCAAGCCCTTGTGATCCGCGGTGGCACCGTGGTCAACGCCGACCGTGAACAGCGCGCCGATGTGTTGTGCGTCGATGGCCGCATCGTGGCCGTGGGGGATGGGGCTGCGGCGCAGGCCCCCGCAGGCGCGCAGACGCTGGACGCCAGCGGCCAGTATGTGCTGCCCGGCGGCATCGACCCGCACACCCACATGCAGCTGCCGTTCATGGGCACCGTCACCATGGACGACTTCTTCACCGGCACGGCCGCCGCGCTGGCGGGCGGCACCACGAGCATCATCGACTTCGTGATCCCGGACCCCCAAGAGCCGCTGATGGATGCCTACCGCAAGTGGCGCGGCTGGGCCGAAAAATCGGCGGCCGACTATTCCTTCCACGTCGCCGTCACCTGGTGGAGCGAGCACGTGCGCGCCGACATGGGCGCGCTGGTGCAGGAAGAGGGCGTGAACAGCTTCAAGCACTTCATGGCCTACAAGAACGCCATCATGTGCGACGACGAAACCCTGGTGAACAGCTTCAAGCGCGCGCTCGAACTCGGGGCCATGCCCACGGTGCACGCCGAAAACGGTGAGCTGGTCTACCTGCTGCAGCAAGAGGTCGCCAAGATGGGCATCACCGGCCCCGAGGGCCACCCACTGTCGCGCCCACCCATGGTGGAGGCTGAGGCCGCCAACCGCGCCATCGCCATTGCCGACGTGCTGGGTGTGCCGATTTACGTGGTGCACGTGAGCTGCATCGAATCCGCCGACGCGATTGCCCGCGCCCGTGCGCGCGGCCAGCGCGTGTACGGTGAAGTGCTGGCAGGCCACTTGCTGGTGGATGACAGCGTCTACCGTGACCCCGATTTCGCCAAGGCCGCCGCCTACGTGATGAGCCCACCTTTCCGCCCCAAGGGCCACCAGGAGGCACTGTGGCGCGGCCTGCAGTCGGGCCAGCTGCACACCACGGCCACGGACCACTGCACCTTCTGCGCCGCGCAAAAGGCCATGGGCAAGGAGAACTTCGCCAAGATCCCCAACGGCACAGGCGGCGTGGAAGAACGCATGGCCGCGCTGTGGGATGGTGGCGTGAACACCGGCCGCCTCACGCCCAGCGAGTTTGTGGCCATCACATCGGCCAATGCGGCCAAGCTGTTCAACATCTATCCGCGCAAGGGTTTCATCGGCGAAGGTGCCGATGCCGACTTGGTGCTGTGGGACCCGCAAGGCACCAAGACCTTCTCGGCCAAGACGCAGTTCAGCAAGGGCGACTTCAACATCTTTGAAGGCCGCACCGTGCGCGGCATCCCCAGCCACACCGTGAGCCAGGGCCGCGTGGTGTTTGCCAACGGCGACCTGCGGGCCGAGCAGGGCAAGGGCCGCTACATCAAGCGCCCCGCGTTTGGCGCCAACTTCCAGGCCGTGCAAAAGCGTGCGCAGGACCTGGCCCCCTCGGCGGTGGCGCGCTAAGCGCTGCAATGCATCTGGAGAACACCATGGACACGAAAGTCAAACCCGACATCGAGAACCTGCGCATCAACGGCGAACGCTTGTGGGATTCGCTGATGGAGCTGGCGCAGATCGGCGCCACCCCCAAGGGCGGCGTGTGCCGCCTCACCCTCACCGACCTGGACAAGCAGGGCCGCGACCTCGTCACCCGCTGGGCACGCGAGGCGGGCATGACGGTCACCATCGACAAGATCGGCAACGGCTTCATGCGCCGCCCCGGGCGCAACAACAACCTGCCGCCCATCATGACCGGCAGCCACATCGACACCCAGCCCACCGGCGGCAAGTTCGACGGCAACTACGGCGTGCTGGCCGGCATCGAAGTCGTGCGCACCCTGAACGACCACGGCATCGAAACCGAAGCCCCCATCGAAGTCGCCTTCTGGACCAACGAAGAAGGATCTCGTTTCGTGCCCGTGATGATGGGCTCCGGCGTGTTCGCCAAAGCCTTCACGCTGGAGCACGCCTACGCTGCCACCGACACCGAAGGCAAGACGGTGAAGGGTGAACTCGAGCGCATCGGCTACATCGGAGACCAGGAGCCCGGCGACCACCCCATCGGCGCCTACTTTGAAACCCACATCGAACAAGGCCCGGTGCTGGAAGACAACGACAAGACCATCGGCGTGGTCAGCGGCGTGCTGGGCATCCGCTGGTTTGACTGCACCGTCACCGGCATGGAAGCCCACGCAGGTCCCACCCCCATGGCCCTGCGCAAGGACGCCCTGCTGGCCGCCACACGCATCATGCAAGACGTAGTCGCCGCCGCCCACCGCCACCCGCCGCACGGGCGCGGCACCGTGGGCATGGTGCAAGTCTTCCCCAACAGCCGCAACGTCATCCCCGGCCGGGTCAAGTTCAGCATCGACCTGCGCAACAGCACCGACGCGCTGGTGGACGCCATGGCCGCCGAGGTCAAGGCCTTTGCCGACCAGGTGGCCAAGGAGCATGGCGTGCAAGTGCACATCGAGATGGTCTCCAGCTACCCCGCGCAACTCTTCCAGCCCGAATGCGTGCAGGCCGTGGGCCGCGCCGCCGCCAAGCTGGGCTACAGCCACATGCCTGCCGTCTCGGGCGCGGGGCACGACGCCGTGTATATGGCCAAGCTCGCACCCAGCGGCATGATCTTCATCCCCTGCAAGGACGGCATCAGCCACAACGAGATCGAGGATGCGAAACCCGAGCACATCGAGGCCGGGTGCAACGTGCTGCTGCACGCCATGCTGGAGCGGGCTGGTACCTAGGGATCCTCTGCACGAATCACCGCGCCGTTTGCATCTGCGGCCTCGGGCGGTCTGCCGCGTTGCAAGTACTCGCCATAGCTGCGGCTATTGCTGCGTCTTGCGCCTTACAGCCCATCCCGATCCGCAGCGCCCACGGACCACTCGATTCGTGCAGAGAATCCCTGGCGCTATACAAAATATAGCTGCAGAGGCATGATTCCGTAGCGCTTGCACCCGTTTGGATGCAAAAAGCGGGTGGAGCGGATCAGTCCAGCTTCGTCAGCCCCAGAAAGTGGTCCAGCATGTGGAAGTGGTCTTCGAAGAATTCCTCTTCCAGGCCTGCCAGCTGGTCGATGCGGCTCCACTGCACCAGCGCTGCATCGTCATCGGCCTGCACCACCGGGAAGGGCGCATCGCCCAGGTCAAAGTAGTGTGCATGCGTGATGGTGCGACCGCGCTGGCTGCGGTCGGGGTGGTCGAACACGGCCACTGACTGCAGCGCAGCGCGCATGCGGGCCTCGGGCAG
>NZ_JBGFFF010000038.1:0-32775 GCF_056175785.1 Acidovorax sp. LjRoot204 | reverse complement strand
GCCTTGGCCAAGATGTCCGAGGACGTGCCGGGCACCACCACCACCTTCACGCCGTGCAGCTTTTCAAACGCCGGGAACACGTACTGCGTGTACGCCTTCTCCATGGTGCCGCCGTTCATGCCGATGTACAGCGTCTTGGTCTGCGCGGTGGCGGTGCCTGCGGCGGCCATGGTGGCCAGTGCGGCGGCCGCCACAAGGGCGCGGCGGGTGCGGCTGGCAAAGCGGGGGGAGAAGGTCATGGTGGTTTCCTTTCTGATGGGAGAGTGGGGACGGGTCGGTGGCAAACGGGTCACTGGGCAGCCGCAGTGCTGGCCACTTCAGCCACTGCTTTGGGAACAAATCGCTCTATCGCAAACGCATCAATCGGCGTGGTGCTGCGGCCATCGCGCGCCAGCTCGGCCAGCACCTCGCCCACGCCGGGGCCGATCTGAAAGCCTGCACCGGCAAAGCCAAAGCCATGGATCAGGCCGGGCGTGGTACTGCTCTTACCCAGCACGGGCTGGCGGTCGGGGAGGTAGCCCTCGGTGCCGCTCCAGGTGCGGATGAAGTGCGCGTTTTTCAGCGCGGGCAGCAGCTCCACGGCCTGCACGCCCAGCGTGGCGATGGCGCTGCGCTCGGAGCGGGCGCGGTCGGCGTCGAGTGCCACGCCCGATCCGCCGCCCAGCACCAGGTTGCCGCGGGCCACCTGGCGGCAGTAGATGCCGCCGCCTTCCACGCCCAGGCTCCAGTGCATGAAAAAGGGCAGGGGCTCGGTCACGGCCATGGCCGGGTGGCCGGAGTGGATGGGCACGGCCTCGCCAAACTGCGCGGCCAGCGCACCAGCCCACGCGCCTGCGCAGTTGATGAGCACGGGCGCACGCACAGTCACAGCGGTGCCGGAGCGCACGGTGAAGAGCTTGCCGTCGTGCTCCACCGAGGTCATCGGTGTGCGTTCCAAAATCTGCGCACCCGCACGCCGCGCAGCCAGGGCAAAGGCGGGTGACACCAGGCGCGGGTTGGCCTGGCCGTCATCGGGGCACAGCGATCCACCCACGGCACGCCCGCCCAGCCAGGGGCAGCGCTCCCGCAGCGTGGTGCCAGAGATAAGCTGTATGCCTAGGTCGAAGTCGCGGCTCAGGTTGGCGTAGGCTTCCAGCGAAGCCATGTCCGCCTCGCTGCGGCCAATCTTGAAGTGCCCGCTGCGCTGGTACTCGCCGTCGGTGCCAATCAGCGCAGGCAGGTCGGCCCACACCTGGTGGGCGCGCTGCGCCAGGGGCAGCTGGCTCACGGGGCGGCCCTGGCGGCGCACGCCGCCGTAGTTCACGCCGCTGGAGCGGGAGCCACACAGATCGCGCTCCAGCAGCACCACGCTCACGCCCTTGCGGCGCAGCGCCAGCGCGGCGGACGCGCCCATGATGCCGCCGCCCACAATGGCCACGTCGGTGTCGATGGTTCGTGTGGTCGTCATTCGGCAGCCTCCGCCTGGGCTTGCAGGTGGATGGGGATGGGCTTGATCGGCGCTTGTCCGCGCAGCCGTCCTACCTGATCAATCGGCTTGCCCGTGGCGTGGGCCAGGATTTCTGCAGCCGCCRCGCCGCACATGCGGCCCTGGCAGCGGCCCATGCCCACGCGGGTCAGGGCCTTCAGGCGGTTCATCTCGTCAGCACCCGCATTGCGCGCACAGGCGCGCAGCTCACCCGCCGTGATGTTCTCGCAGCGGCACACCACCAGCGCATCGGGTGCGTGTGCCGCCCAGTCGGTGGGGAAGGGAAAGGCGCGTTCCAGCCCTTGGCGGAACGGCATCAGATTCGTCAGCTTGCGTTCCAGCTCTGCGGCGCGTGCCGCATCGACCTKCACGCCATGGTCGGCCAGCAGCGCCAGCGCAGCGCGCTCACCCGCCCACTCGGCCGCATCGGCGCCCATGATGCCCGCGCCATCGCCCGCCAGGTACACACCGGCAACGCTGGTGCGGCCCGCACCATCGCGCTCTGGCAGGTGGGCGCGGTGCATCGGGGCCCAGGCAAAGCGGCAGCCCAGCAGGTCGGCCAGTTGGGTTTCGGACCGTAGTGCGTAGCCAAAGCCCACAGCATCGCAGGGCACGGTGTGCTCGGCGTTCCCGTCGCTCCACACCACGGCGTTGACCCGTGTTTCGCCCTGCACGCGCACGGGCCGCACGCCGGTGTGCACCGCTACGCCATGCGCGCGCAGCCAGCCCACGTAGTACATCCCTTTGGCCAGCACGGCAGGCTGGGTGAGCATGCCGGGCAGGGCGGCCAGTTGGTCGGCAAAGCGGGCGGTGTCCAGCACCGCCGCGACCTTGGTGCCCGCCTTSGCRTATTGRTACGCSACCAGGTASAGCAGMGGCCCGGTGCCCATSARCACCACGTTGCGGCCGATKGYGCAGCCCTGGAACTTGAGCGCCACCTGMGCGCCRCCCARCGTGTACACGCCGGGCCGCGTCCAGCCCGGCACGGGCAGCACGCGGTCGGTGGCGCCGCTGGCCACGATGAGTTGGCCGTAGGGCACCGTGCGCGTGGTCTGTGTGGGGCCGTGCAGCACATCGAGCTGGCCGCCCTGGGCGTTCCACACCAGGCTGTTGGGTTGGTAGTCGATGTGGGCGGCCAAGCCATCCAGCGTGCTGTGCAATGCCGTGGCGCGTGATGCTTCGGTGCCGTACAGCGTTTGCGGGCTGCGGGCAAAGTGGGCGGGCTGGCGGCGGTAGATCTGCCCGCCGCCGCGCGCGGCCTCGTCGATCACCGTGGGCCGCACGCCATGCGCCACCAGGGTTTGCGCCGCACGGATGCCCGCAGGGCCTGCGCCCACGATCACGGGTTGCAAGGTGGGGGCGGTCATGCGGCCCCTCCGGTAGTCAGCTGCATGCCCGCCTGGATGAAGGTGGCGCAAGACCGTAGGCGTTCGCCGGTAGCCGTCATCACCCAGCAGTCCTGGCACGCGCCCATCAGGCAAAAGCCGGCACGGGGCTCATGACTGAACTCATTGCGGCGCAACTGGGCGCGGTGGGTGAGGATGGCCGTGAGCACCGTGTCGCCTTCGAGCGCAGCGGCGGGTTCGCCATCGAGTACGAAGGGCACGGGCGCGCGGTCTTTTTCGGCCACGCGGTGGAGCAGGGCTGTGTTCACAGTCATGGAAGTCGTGCCCATTTATTTACGCCCTACGAGCACGCGGTCCAGGCCGTACACGCGGTCGAGAATCACCATCGCGCAGGCCGTCAGGGCCACCATCAGTGCCGACACCGCAGCCATCAGCGGGTCAATCGACTCGGTGGCGTACATGTACATGCGCACCGGCAGCGTCACCGTGCTGGGCGAGGTGACAAAGATCGACATCGTCACTTCGTCAAAGCTGTTGATGAAGGMCAGCAKCCACCCGCCCGTCACGCCGGGCAGGATCATCGGCAGCGTGATGCGCGTGAACACCGTGGCCTGGCTSGCGCCCAGCGACAGSGCSGCSTGCTCGGCRCTGCGGTCRAAGCCCACMAGCGCSGCCACCACSAGCCGCAGCGTGTAGGGCGTGACGATSAGCGCATGCGCMAWCACCAGCCAGCCAAAGCTGCCYGTGCCGCCCAGCAGCGCAAASAGGCGCAGCAGGGCCACGCCCAGCACCAGGTGCGGAATGATCAGTGGCGAGAGGAACAAGCCATTCAAAAAGCCTCGCCCCGCAAATTCGTAGCGCGTGATGGCAATGCCCGCAGGCACGGCTAGCACTGTGGCCAGCGTGGCCGATGCCAGCGCCAGCCACAGACTGTTCCAGAACGACTGCACAAAGTCCGAATGTTCGAACACCGCCTTGAACCAGCGCAGCGAGAACTCGGTGGTGGGCAGCGTCAGCGTGTTGTGCGGCGTAAACGCCACGATGCACACCACCAGCAAGGGGGCGAGCATGAAGGTGATGACCAGCGCGTTGAACGCGAGGGCTAAAGGTCCGTTCTTCTGCATAGTTTCAGCCCAACGCTTTCTTGTAGCGGCCTTCAACCAAGCGGTTGTAGCTCAGCATGACCACGAGGTTGGCCACCAGCAGCGTCAGCGCAATGGCGGCGCCCAGGGGCCAGTTCAGCTCGTGCAGGTACTCGTCGTACACCACCGTGGCCACCATCTTCAGTCGCCGCCCGCCGAGCAGGCCGGGGATGGCAAACGAGCTGGCCGCCAGTCCGAACACGATGAGGCTGCCGGACAGGATGCCAGGCAGCACCTGCGGCAACACAATGCGCCGCAGCGTGGTGAAGGGGCTTGCCTGCAGCGACAGCGCCGCGTTYTCCACKCCSGSGTCKAGCTTCTGCAGCGAGGTCCASACSGGGATCACCATGAAGGGCAGCATCACATGSACCAGSGCGAYGAYCACCGCGATCTCTGTGTAGAGCATCTTCACCGGGCCGATGCCAACGAGTTGCAGCGCGCCATTCACCAGCCCCTCGGGGCCCAGCAGCATGCTCCAGCCAAAAGCCCGCACCACCACCGACACCAGCAGCGGCGCGAGCACCACCAGCAGCAGGATGGAACGCCAAGGGTTGCCCATGCGGCTCAGGATGTAGGCCTCGGGTGCGCCAATGGCCACGCAGATCAGCGTAACCAGCCCCGCAATCCAGAACGTGCGCCAGAAGATGGTGTGGTAGTACGAATCGGTGAACACGTGGGAGTAGTGCTCCAGCGTGAACTCGCCCGCCTTCACCCCGGTGGCCGGGTCGAACGCGTTGAACGACAGCACGGCCGTGAGTGCCAGTGGCACCAGCAGCAGCACCGTGAACAGCACCAGCGCCGGGCCTGACAGCCACCAGGGCGCAGTCTTTTTGTGCAGCAAGGTGGTGGCCAGGCTCATGGCGCCACCTCGGCGGCGGTGTCTTCGGCCTCCAACTCGGCCAGGGCGGTTTCATCGGCGGGCAGCAGGCGCATGCAGTGGTCGGGCCAGTCCACGCCCGTGCGCTCGCCCTCGGCCAGCGCAGCGCGGCCGTCGTTGGGCGCCAGCACCATCAGGTCGCCCACGGGGGTGCCCACACGGTACAGCCACTGGCTGCCCAGGAAGAACCGCTCGCCCACCTGACCATCCATCCGGCCCTGCACGGCGGACACCAGTTGCACTTTTTCTG
This sequence comes from Acidovorax sp. LjRoot204, assembly GCF_056175785.1. NCBI lineage: Bacteria > Pseudomonadati > Pseudomonadota > Betaproteobacteria > Burkholderiales > Comamonadaceae > Acidovorax > Acidovorax sp. LjRoot204. The sequence continues at coordinate 27,695 of NZ_JBGFFF010000038.1, read as the reverse complement.
GCCGCACGCTCAGCAGCACGGCGGCGCCGGGGCGGTAGCGGGCACCGTCCACCTCCATCGTGAGGGCGCCCACCTTCACCTGCGTGTGCGTGCCATTGGCATGCGTTACCTGGCCGGGCAGCAGGTTGGCCTTGCCCACRAAGGTGGAGATGAAGCGCGTGCKCGGRTGCTCGTACACGCGRTGCGGRTGRTCGATCTGCGTGGCGCRGCCGSCYTCCATCACCACCACGCGGTCGCTGATSGACATGGCCTCGCTCTGGTCGTGCGTGACCATGATGGTGGTGGTGCCCACCTTGCGCTGAATCTGCCGCAGCTCAAACTGCATCTCCTCACGCAGCTTGGCGTCGAGGTTGGACAGTGGCTCGTCCAGCAGCAGCACGGGCGGCTCGATCACCAGTGCACGGGCCAGTGCCACGCGCTGGCGCTGGCCGCCAGACAGCTCGCGCGGGTAGCGCGTGGCGTGCTGCTCCAGATGCACCAGCGCCAGGGCCTGGGCCACGCGCTCGGCGCGTTCGGCCTTGGGCACCTTGCGCATCTCCAGCCCAAAGCTCACGTTGGCCGCCACCGTCATGTGCGGGAACAGCGCATAGCTCTGGAACACGATGCCCAGSCCGCGCGTGTTGGCCTTGGCGTGSGTGATGTCCTTGCCMKCGAGCTCGATGCGCCCGCTSGTCACCGSCTCGAASCCCGCMAYCATCTGCAGCGTSGTSGTCTTGCCGCAGCCCGACGGGCCCAGCAACGACACAAATTCACCCTTTTGCACCGTGAGGTTCATGGACTGCACCGCGCAGGTGCTGCCATAGAACTTGGTCACATCCGTGAGCTTGAGAAACGACATGGCGAAAGCCTTTCCGGTGGTGGCATCGCACGGTTTGCCAGGGGGGCTGTGCGTGTCACCTGCTGTGGAGTTGCATGGATGGGCTGCGGGCCTTTGGTGTGCTTGCACCGGGGTGGTGCAAGTGCCGCACAAAGACTGGAACAGCCGTTCGATTCAATTGAATCTATTGCAATAAACAAACCAGAATGCTTCGGGTATTCCATTAATCAGAATTTTTATTGAATTTATTCCGTTCAATGAAATATGATGCCTTTAGTTTGATCAACGAATTCCACAGGAGCGAGGTATGGAAGCCGCATCCACCGCCACCGGCGGCGTACCCCGGGTGTTTGCCGTCATCCGGGCCCTGTCGGCCGTGCAGGCCGAGGGCGGGCGAGTCACCCAATTGGCGCGTGCCGTGGGCCTCACGCAAGGCACTACGCACCGTTTGCTGCAATCGCTGGTGGCAGAGGGCATGGTCGAGCAGGACGAGCGCAGCAAGCTCTACCGCCTGAGCATGGACTTCTTCGCCCTGGCTGCCAAAGCGGGAAACCCCGGCGACCTGCGCAGCCTGTGCCGCCCCGCGCTGCTGCGCCTGTGCGCAAGCCTGGGAGACAGCATCTTTCTATTGGTACGCAGCGGGTTCGATGCCGTGTGCCTGGACCGCAGCGAGGGGCCGTTCCCCATCCGCTCCTTCACCGGCGACATCGGCGGCCGCGTGGCCCTGGGCGTGGGGCAGGGTGCGCTGGCCATCCTGGCCTTCTTGCCCGAGGCCGAGCGCGAAGAAGTCATCCGCTTCAACCTGTCGCGCGTGCGGGAGTACGGTGTGTTTGACGAGGTCTACTTGCGCACCGAAATCGAGCGCGTGCGCCAGTTGGGCTACGCGGGCCGCAATACTGGGTTGCTGGAAGGCATGGCGGGTGTGGCCGTACCCATCCTGGACCGCGAAGGGCGCGCGGTGGCGGCGCTGAGCGTGGGCACCATTTCTGCGCGGCTCAATGACGACCGGCTGCCCACCGTGGTGGAACTGCTCAAGCGCGAAGCTTTGGCAGTGGGGCCCAAGATCAATCCGTTTGATGTGACGCTGCGGCGGCCGGCACAAAGCCTGTCGAGCGTGCGCCCCGACCAGGCCATTCAGCCCGCGGGGCAGGAGCAGAAGTAGGCGGCCTGAATCTCGGCCTGGGGGGCCTGGGGTGTGGTACTGCGAGTCACACCTCTTCTATGCGAGATTTGGTGAGGGGCAGGCCCCAGCGGCCCATGGCCGTCTTCTTGATCCACAGGTAACCTAGGGCCAGAGCCGCATCCTTTGGGAGGGATGCAGCGCATACCCATGGAACCACCTTGCCGCATACATCACCCGCACCAACCTCCTTATCAGCGAAGCCGGACTTGCCCTACTGTTTTGGCCATCCCGTATCTCTGTCCACCAACGGCTGCATGACGTTGTGCGTGGCCAGTGCCCTCGCTTTCGTGTTGTTGTTGACGATGCCGGGCTGGGACCCGAGCCCATGGACCGGGGCGTTGGCAGCAGTGCTGTTTGTGGGCGTGCAGTGGGCAGGATTGCGCGTCGCCGTGGGCCCAGACTGGGTTGGCCTGTTCAGACGCCCCCGCTGGCGCGACGTGGCGTTGGCATTGGCTGTCGTGCCACTGGTGTTGGGCTTGCCTGGGCTGGTGGCTGTGTATGGGCTTGGCATGTCGCATCTCAGTGCCAACGCCAGTGTGGATGCCGTTGCGGGTCTGACATCTGCACAATTGGTAGCGCGGTTTGCGCTGGTGGCTGTGCAATTGCTGGGTGAGGAGCTGGTCACTATTCTCCCGCTGCTGGCCACCGTCGCCTTGCTGCACCGCGTCGGCATGCCTGCCCGCTGGGCAATTGCTGTGGCGTGGGTGGCCACGGCGTTGCTGTTTGGTGCGCTGCACCTGCCCACCTACCAATGGCATGTCGGCCAGGCCTTGCTGGTCATCGGCACCGCGCGCCTGGTGCTGACTGCGGTATTTCTCTACACCCGCAATCTGTGGGCCAGCACCATCGCTCACATCGCTAGCGACTGGGCGATCATGGCCTTTGCGCTGGCCTTTTCACGCAGCATGGGCCCCTGACTGGATGGGCCCAAGGCCTCAAGGAGTTGTTTGTGGACTTTCTCAAAATCCTCAAGTCGTTTGAAGACTTTGTGTATGAAGCCCTGATCTGGCTGGTGTTGTTGCCCAAGACCTTGTGGCGCATCGTGCGGCGCCCGCGCCAGATGGTCACTTATGTGCAGGCGGAGCAAGACCGCGAAGGCGATGACCGCTACGGCGATGCGATCAGCCCGCCGCTTTTGCTCATCCTGTGCGTGCTGGTGGCTCATGTGCTCGATCTGGCTCTGCGCAAGCAGGCAGCGCCTGCGATGGGCACGCTCGCGGGCGCGTTGCTGAAGTCCGAGGAGAACCTGCTGCTGTATCGCGCCATGGCTTTTGGCATCTGGTCGCTGGCCGGGGCTGTGTGGTATCTGCGCCATAGCCGCCAACCCATTCACCGTCTCAACCTGCGCAACCCGTTTTACGAGCAGTGCTACCTGGTCGCACCCTTTGCGCTGGCCGTGTCGATCAGCACGTCGCTGGCCCTGGTGGGCGGGGTGCTGTCTGCTGTCGGCGTGGGGCTGTTTCTGCTGGCGCTGCTGTGGTTTTGTATCGCCGAATGGCACTGGGTGCGCGAGCGCGCAGCCCTCGGCAAGGTACACGCGGCCGGGGTGGCCGGTGGGCTGGTGCTGGTGGGGCTTTTGGCCAATACCGGGTTGGGGTATGTGCTCCGACATCTTTGAGGGGTACGGGGTGGTGGCGCGGCGGTGAGGCCCACGGCGTTCCGCAGATGATGGGGTGATTGTTTCGGTCAGAGCACTGCGAGCGCCTGTTTGACCTGTGCGTAGGCATGGTTGTCCAGCACCTGGTTGTGGGCCGTCACGACCCGCTCAAAGGGCCAGCGTAATACGCGCTCTGCACTGCGGGCTGCGGCACGACGGTCACGCACCAGCGCGCGCACAGTGAGCGGGACGGCCAGTTGGCGCCGCACCCCGGTCAGCGTGGCATAGGTACGCGTGGACCAAGGCAGGTCCCCCGCCATCCACTGCAGCAGGTCCGTCACGATGAGCGTGGCCGAAGGTCGGTGGAACCATACCGACTCATTGCCTGCAGGAATGCCCTCAAAAGCCAGGTGCTCCAGGTCTGGCAGCCATTCGGGCACATCGGCTGCGGGCAGTTCGCGCAGTCTCCTGGCTGCCAGGTCTGGCCGCTTCTGGCCCAGTCCTTTGGGGCCATACACCCTGGCGTTCGGAAAGGTCTGGGTGCAAGGCGCCAGAAACAGGTGGTGCATCTTGTTCGGTGCCACGATGAAAGCCACCGTGCCAAGTGCCTGCAGCTGCTCCAGCAGTGAACTGCCTGGGGGCATTGGAATCGGTGAGTGGACGAGAAGCTGCTCTCCTGGCAGCCGCACCACCGTCATGCGCGTGGTGATGGGAAGTCCGTTGGCCTTGAAGGCGTGGGTGGCGTGCCAGAGATGGGTGTCGAGGGATTCAAGTTGCATGACGCGGGATGGTGCCCTGGCCCCRGGGGCGGCGTCTTGAACGAATTCGACATGCTGGTGGTCGCTGCCGCCGTCATCCTTTCCCCTACCTCTGCACTGCGCACTCCCCCACCACCCAATCCCTGAACGCCTTCACCAGCGGCGTCTGCGCCCGCGCTTCCGGGTACACAAGGTAATACGCATCGGTGCTCGTCAGCACCTGGTCTGACAGCTCCACCAGGCTCCCGGCTGCCAGCTCCTGCTCGATCAAGAAGCGCGGCAGCAGCGCTGCCCCCAGGTGCGACACGGCAGCCTGCGCAATCATGGCGAAGTGTTCGGACTGGGGGCCGCGCAGGGCCAGGGCTGTGGGGGCGCCCACCAGCTCAAACCATTCGGCCCATTGGGTGGGGCGGGTGCTTTGCTGCAGCAGCACCACACGGGTCAGGTCTTGCGGGGTGTGTATGTTGTGGCGGTCGCGGTAGGTGGGGCTGCACACGGGCACGGTTTCTTCGTGCATCAGGTATTCGCACACGGCGCCTGCCCAGTGCGGCGTGCCGAAGTGGATGGCAGCGTCAAACGGTGTGCCTGCAAAGTCAAACGGCTCGGTGCGGGCCRAGAAGTTGACCAGTGCCTCAGGGTGCAGCTCCATGAAGCCGCCCAGTCGCGGGATGAGCCAGCGCGTGCCCAGCGTGGGCAGCACGGCCAGGTTGAGCAGGCCGTCGGTGCTGGAGAACGCCATGGCCTTTTGTGTGCTGGCAGACAGCTGTTGCAGCACGTTTTGCACATCGGCCGCGTAGACGCGGCCCGCGTCGGTCAGCACCACGCGCTGGCGCACACGGTGGAAGAGGGCGGTGCCGATCTGCTCCTCCAACTGGCGGATCTGGCGCGACACGGCACTTTGGGTGAGGTGCAGCTCTTCGGCCGCGCGCGACACGCTCTGGTGGCGTGCCGCCGCCTCAAAGGCCAGCAGGTCGGCGGTGGAGGGCAGGAAGGCGCGGCGCAGCAGGGTCATCGTGGCAAATGGGATCAATCATGCGCAGAGGGAATGAGCGGCTCTGTCAGGTTGGGCATGATTTTGGGCTGTGGCGCTAGTACATCAAGCTCGGGTAGCTCTGCCATTTTCAGGTACTTCATGCTGATTTGTGATTAAGTAGTTCCATTTTTTTGCTATCCAGCACGGTGCGATTGGCGGATATTGGCACATTGATCGCGCGTTTTCTCCCACGCTGCTTCCTTCTATTCGCCTCCACTCACCTTTGCGAGCCGCCATGTCTGCCACCCCTGCCGCCACCCCCCTTGTGTCCGAAGTCGATCAACTGCTGCAACGCCTGGGCGTGCCCCGCGCCGCCTACACCGGCGGCACGCTGGCGGCACGTTCGCCCATCACGGGCGAGGTGCTGGCCCAGGTGCCACAGCAAAGCCCGACCGATGCCACCGCTGCCATCGGCCGCGCGCATGCAGCCTTTTTGGCATGGCGCAATGTGCCCGCACCGCGCCGGGGCGAGCTGGTGCGCCTGCTGGGTGAAGAGCTGCGCGCCGCCAAGGCGGACCTCGGCCTGCTGGTGACCATCGAGGCGGGCAAGATCCCGTCCGAAGGCYYGGGCGAGGTGCAGGARATGATCGACATCTGCGACTTYGCSGTSGGCCTSTCGCGCCAGCTSTACGGCCTSACGMTYGCCACCGAGCGCSCCGRSCACCGCATGATGGAAACCTGGCAYCCGCTGGGCGTGTGCGGCGTGATCTCGGCCTTCAACTTYCCKGTGGCCGTGTGGTCGTGGAAYGCSGCRCTGGCRCTGGTGTGYGGYGATTCKGTRGTGTGGAAGCCKTCSGAAAARACSCCGCTCACCGCCCTGGCCACGCATGCGATTGCACAGCGCGCAATCGCCAAGTTTGCACGCTTTGGCGTCGATGCACCCGAAGGTCTGCTGGAGCTGATTGTGGGCCAGCGCGACATTGGCGAGGTGCTGGTGGATGACGCCCGCGTGCCCGTGCTGTCGGCCACGGGCTCCACCGCCATGGGCCGCGCCGTGGGCCCGCGCCTGGCAGCGCGGTTTGCGCGCGGCATTCTGGAACTGGGCGGCAACAACGCGGCCATCGTTGCGCCCACGGCCGACCTGAATCTGGCACTGCGCGGCATTGCCTTTGCCGCCATGGGCACGGCGGGCCAGCGCTGCACCACGCTGCGCCGCCTGTTTGTGCACGAAAGCATTTACGACCAGCTGGTGCCCCAGCTGGCCAAGGTGTACGCCAACGTGCAGGTGGGCGACCCGCGCACGCCCGGCACGCTGGTGGGCCCGCTGATCGACCGCCCTGCGTTTGACGGCATGCAAAAAGCGCTGGAGCAAAGCCGCGCGCTGGGCGCTACGGTGCACGGTGGTGGCCGCGTGGAAGGCATCGGCGGTGCGGATGCGTACTACGTGCGCCCCGCTCTGGTGGAGCTGAAAGCCCATGAAGGCCCCGCGCTGCACGAAACCTTTGCGCCCATCCTGTATGTGGTGCGCTACAGCACGCTGGATGAAGCCATTGCCATGAACAACGCCGTGGGCGCGGGCCTGTCGTCGTCCATCTTCACGCTCAATGTGCGCGAGGCCGAGTTGTTCATGTCTGCCGCAGGCTCGGACTGCGGCATTGCCAAYGTSAACATYGGCCCSAGCGGCGCCGAAATYGGCGGCGCGTTTGGCGGTGAGAAGGAAACGGGCGGCGGGCGCGAAGCGGGCTCAGACAGCTGGAAGGCCTACATGCGCCGGGCGACGAACACCATCAACTACTCCACCGCACTGCCGCTGGCACAGGGCGTGACATTTGACGTGTAACCCACGCGCTGGTTGCCCCGTTCATGTTGATTGTTAAGACCCCACACCCCATCGTCATCATTGGCGGTGGTGTCATCGGCAGTGCCATCGCGTACTTCCTCACGCTGCAGCAGCCGGGCTGCGAGGTGGTGGTGGTCGAGCGCGATCCGACCTATGCACGTGCATCGTCGGCGCTGTCGGCCAGCTCCATCCGCCAGCAGTTCTCGACGGACATCAACATCCAGATCTCGGCGTTTGGCATCGGCTTCTTGCGCAACGTGGGCACGCTGCTGGTCTGCAACGGCGATGTGCCCGACATCGGTCTGCACGAAGGTGGCTACCTGTACCTGGCCACCCAGGCGGGCGAGGCCACGCTGCGCGAGAACCATGCGTTGCAAAAGCAGCACGGCGCCGATGTGGCGCTGCTGAGCCCGCAGCAACTGGCAGAGCGCTTTCCTTGGCTGGCGCTGCAGGACGTGGCGCTGGGCTCGCTGGGCCTGTCGGGCGAGGGCTGGTTTGATGGCTACCTGCTGTTGACCGCGCTGCGCAAGAAGGCACAGAGCCAGGGCGTGCGCTATGTGGCTGATGAGGCCGTGGGGCTGGACACGGCGGCCAGCGACGGCGTGTTGCATGTGAACGCAGTACGCCTGCAAAGCGGCGCCGTGCTGCCTTGCCGCTACGCTGTGAACGCCGGTGGCCCCTGGGCGGCAGCCATTGCGGGCTGGGTGGGAATTGATTTGCCCGTGGTGGGCAAGCGCCGCACGGTCTTCAACCTCGCCAGCCCAGCAGCGCTGCCGGGCTGCCCACTGCTCATCGACACCAGTGGCATTTGGCTGCGGCCCGAGGGCAGGGGCTTCATCTGCGGCTTTGCGCCCGACGCCGACAACGACGCCGACTTTGCCCCGCTGGAGCCTGAGTACGACGCGTTTGACAACCACATCTGGCCCACGCTGGCCGAGCGCATCCCTGGCTTTGAAGCGCTGCGCATGCAGGGCGCCTGGGCGGGCTATTACGAGATGAACACCTTTGACCACAACGCCATCGTGGGCCTGCACTCGGCGTGCGACAACCTGGTGTTTGCCAACGGATTTTCGGGCCACGGCCTGCAGCAGTGCCCTGCGGTGGGGCGTGGCCTGGCGGAGTGGATGTTGACGGGCGGCTACCAGAGCCTGGACCTGTCGCCGCTGTCCATCGAGCGCATTGCGCGCAACGCACCGTTGCTCGAAAAGAATGTGATCTGAGCACCATCGTTACTGCCAGTTTTTCCTCACCCCTTTCTCAACCTGCCAACCACAAAACATACGGAGACAACGACATGGCAATTTCCCGCAAGACCTTCACAGCGCTCGCTGCAGGCCTGACCCTGGCCTGCATGGCCACGGCCCCCGCGCTGGCGCAGACGGTCACCCAGCCCACGCTGGAGAAGATCAAGGCATCGGGTAAGGCCGTGCTGGGCGTGCGCGARRCCTCGCCRCCCATGGCCTAYRYGCTGGGCGCGAAYGARAAATACGTGGGCTACCACGTCGARCTGTGCGAGCGCGTGCTGAAAGAAATCGCACCCGACGCCAAGCTCGAATACATGGCGGTGACGGCGCAGAACACGCTGCCCCTGGTGCAGAACGGCACGCTGGACATCGGCTGCGGCCCCACCACCAACAACACCGCGCGCCAGCAGCAGGTGGCGTTTGCGGTGACCACCTATGTGAGCGAAGTGCGCATGGCAGTGCGTAAGGATTCGGACCTGAAGTCCATCAGCCAGCTCGCAGGCCGCACCATTGCGGCATCCACTGGCACCACCGCCGTGCAATTGCTGCGCAAGCAAGAGCGCGCGCTGGGTGGCGCGCCCATCAAGACCGTGCTGGGCAAGGACCACCATGAGAGCTTCTTGCTGCTCGAAACCGGCCGCGCCGACGCTTTTGTGCTCGATGACAACCTGCTGGCCGGGATGATTGCCAACTCCAAGGACCCCTCGGCCTACCGCATCGTGGGCGAGCCGCTGGGTGCCGAGCCCATTGCATTGCTGTTCCGCAAKGACGACCCCACCTTCAAGGCTGCGGTGGATGGTGTGTTAACCAAGCTGATGCAAAGCGGCGAGATGGAAAAGATATACACCAAGTGGTTTGTAAACCCCATCCCGCCCAAGAACATGAGCCTGAACCTGCCGCTGGGTACCACGCTGCGCCAGCTGTTCGCCACCCCCAACGACAAGCCCCTGGAGACTTACCAGCAATGAATGCTGCCATCCCCGCCACGGCCTTCCGCGCGGCCGACCGCCTCGGCGCCATCGGCGTCTCGGAAATCGTGCGCCTGACGCAAGAGGCCAACCAGCTCAAGCGCCAGGGCCAGCCCGTGATCGTGCTGGGCCTGGGCGAGCCCGACTTCGACACGCCCGCGCACATCCTGGAGGCCGCGCAGCAGGCCATGGCGCGGGGGGAGACGCACTACACGGTGCTGGACGGCACGGCCGAACTCAAGGCGGCCATCCAGCACAAGTTCAAGCACGACAACGGGCTGGACTTTCAGCTCAACGAGATCACCGCAGGCGCGGGTGCCAAGCAGATCCTCTACAACGCGCTGATGGCCTCGGTGAACCCTGGCGACGAGGTGATCCTGGCCGCGCCGTACTGGACCTCGTATGCCGACATGGTGCTGATTGCAGGCGGTGTACCCGTGGTGGTGCCCTGCACCGAAGCCAACGGCTTTCGCATCACGCCCGAGCAGCTGGAGGCGGCCATCACGCCTTGCACGCGCTGGGTGTTCATCAATTCGCCTTCCAATCCCAGCGGCGCGGCCTACAGCGCAGAGCAACTGCGCCCGGTGCTGGAAGTGGTGGAGCGCCATCCGCAGGTGTGGCTGCTGGCGGACGACATCTACGAACACATCCTGTACGACGGCCGCGCGTTTGCCACGCCCGCCGCTGTGCTGCCCTCGCTGCGCGATCGCACGCTGACGGTGAACGGTGTCTCCAAGGCCTATGCCATGACGGGCTGGCGCCTGGGCTACGGCGCAGGCCCCAAGGCGCTGATTGCGGCCATGGCGGTGGTGCAGAGCCAGGCCACGTCCTGCCCGTCGTCCATCAGCCAGGCGGCTGCCGTGGCGGCGCTGACGGGGCCGCAAGACGTGGTGCGCGAGCGCTGCCAAGCGTTCCAGGACCGGCGTGACCTGGTCGTGGCCGCGCTCAATGCTTCGCCAGGCTTGCGCTGCCGTGTGCCGGAAGGCGCGTTCTACACCTTTGCCAGCTGCGAAGGTGTGCTGGGCCGTACCACACCGGGCGGCATGCTGCTGCGCACCGATGCCGACTTCTGCGCCTACCTGCTGCGCGAGCACCATGTGGCCGTGGTGCCCGGCGGGGTGCTGGGGCTGGCGCCATACTTTCGCATCTCCTACGCCGCATCTACCGCCGATTTGCAAGAGGCCTGCGCACGCATCCAGCGCGCCTGCCAGGCCCTGTTCTGACTTTCTGACCCGATACCGTTGATATGAACACGACCTCCCTCACCACCCGCACCGGCGGCCAGATCCTGGTGCAGCAGCTCATCACCCATGGTGTGAAGCAGCTTTTTTGTGTGCCCGGCGAAAGCTACCTGGCTGTGCTTGATGCGCTGCACGATGCCGACATCGGCGTGACCGTGTGCCGCCAGGAGGGCGGGGCGGCCATGATGGCCGAGGCACAGGGCAAGCTCACCGGCCAGCCCGGCATCTGCTTTGTGACGCGCGGGCCCGGTGCCACCAATGCATCGGCAGGCATTCATATCGCGCACCAGGACTCGACGCCCATGATCCTGTTCGTGGGTCAGGTGGCCCGCAACGCCATGGGTCGCGAGGCGTTTCAGGAGCTGGACTACAGCGCCGTCTTCGGCACCATGGCCAAGTGGGTGGTGCAGATTGAAGACCCGGCACGGGTGCCCGAGTTGATCTCGCGCGCCTTCCATGTCGCCACCTCGGGCCGCCCTGGCCCCGTGGTGGTGGCGCTGCCCGAAGACATGCTGACCGAGGCCGCCACTGTGGCCGATGCATTGCCCTACCAGGTGACGGAGACCCACCCCGGCGCCGCGCAAATGGCCGAGCTGGCCCAGCGCCTGCAAGCCGCCAAAAATCCCGTGGCCATCCTGGGTGGCAGCCGCTGGTCCGAGCAGGCGGTTCGCGAGTTCACGGCGTTTGCCGAAGCGTGGTCGATTCCCGTGTACTGCTCGTTCCGCCGCCAGATGCTGTTCCCGGCCACACATGCCTGCTACGGCGGCGACCTGGGCCTGGGCGTCAACCCCAAGCTGCTGGCGCGCATCAAGGCGTCGGACCTGGTGCTGGTGGTGGGCGGCCGCTTGTCGGAGGTGCCATCGCAGGGCTACGAGCTGTTCGACGTTCCTACACCCGCACAGCCGCTGGTGCATGTGCATGCAGATGCGGATGAACTGGGCAAGCTGTATCGCCCCACCCAGGCCATCCACGCCACGCCGCAGGCTTTTGCTGCGGCACTCAATACGGTACGCCCCACGGCCGACGTGCCATGGAAGTCCCACACAGAAGCTGCCCATGCCGAATATCTGGCCTGGAGCGACACGGCACCCATCCGCATCCCCGGCAACCTGCAAATGGGCCAGGTGATGCAGCACCTGAAGGAAGTGCTGCCSGCCGACACCATCTTCTGCAACGGCGCGGGTAACTTCGCTACGTGGATTCACCGCTTCTGGCCCTTCACCACCTACGCGAGCCAGCTGGCGCCCACCAGCGGGTCGATGGGCTACGGYCTGCCSGCAGGCGTGGGCGGCAAGCGCCTGTGGCCGCAGCGCGAGGTGGTGATCTTTGCGGGCGATGGCGACTTTTTGATGCACGGTCAGGAATTTGCAACCGCCGTGCAGTACGGCCTRCCCATCATCGTGGTGCTGCTGGACAACGCCATGTACGGCACCATCCGCATGCATCAGGAGCGCGAGTACCCCGGCCGCATCAGCGCCACGCAGCTCAAGAATCCTGACTTCAAGGCCTACGCGAAGGCCTTTGGGGGCCATGGCGAGCGGGTGGAGCGTACCGAAGACTTTGCTCCGGCTCTTGCCCGCGCCCGTGCCAGCCGCCTGCCCAGCGTGCTGCACTGCCTGATCGACCCCGAGGCGATCACGCCCACCGGCACGCTGCAGGGCATTCGCAGCGCAGCACTCTCCAAGAAGTAGGCTCCCGTTTCGTAAGCAGGCGCTAGGCGTTCAGCCGGTCACGCGGGCGCCGCCTGATTGCCTCAGGGTCTGCACCAGCAGGTTCTGCAGGCTGTCCACCGCCTTGGAGCCGCGCGATGCGCGGCTGCGGTACACGGCCACCTCCATAGGGGCCAGTGGCCCCAGGCCTTGCTCGGTGCCGAGCACCTGCAGCTGCGATGGCACGCTGCAGTGGGTGAGGGCGGCCACGGCCAGGCCGCTTTCCACCGCTGCAATTTGCCCGGCCAGGCTGGAGCTGTGATAGACCACCTTGTAGCGGCGCCCCTGCTGCGCCAGCGCGTGGATGGCGCCGCGCCGCGCCAGGCTGGCCGATTCGTACACCGCAATCGGCAGCGGGTCACGCCTCCACAACTCGAACTGCGCCGACCCCACCCACACCATGGGCTCATGGAACAGCAGCGTGCCCCGGCGTGCGTGATCGCGCGAGATCAGGGCCAGGTCCAGGTCGCCATTGGCCACACGCGGGATGAGTGCGGTGGACTGCTCGCAGTCCAGCTCAATCTCCACCGCACTGTGACGGGGCGCAAAGCGCTTGAGCACAGGCGTGAGGTAGCGCGCTGCGTAGTCATCCGGCACCCCCAGCCGCACCCGGCCTGTGAGGGCGTCGCCGTTCAGTGCGTCGTGCGCTTCTGCGTGCAGTTCCAGAATGCGGCGCGCATAGCCCAGCAGGGTTTCACCCTCAGGCGTGAGGTGCTGCTTGCGGGCATCGCGCTCCAGCAGTCGGTGGCCTACAGCGTCTTCGAGCTTCTTGAGCTGCATGCTGACCGCCGACTGGGACCGGTGCACCTCGGCCGCCGCGCCGGAGAGCGAGCCTGCATCCACCACAGCCACCAGGCACTGAAGCCAATCGAACTGCAAATCGCGGTAGCTCATGGATTGCCCCAGTGATGATGTATTCGATGATCGAATGGTTGGTGTGTAAATTATGCGCTTTGGATTGCAAAGGCTGGCAACCACACTGCGGGCATGCAGCAGTCTTCCTCTACCGTTTCAGGCACATCCGCACCCGTGGTTCCAGCGTCCGTTTCACCTGTGGCCGTTGCCCACGTGCTGCCGGATGCCCGCCGGCTGGATGGCTGGGTCGCCTTCGTGCTGGGCAACGCGCTGCTGGGCACCATCGGCGTGTTTGTGCACGAGGCGCAGGCGGCGCCGTTGACGGTGACGTGGTTCCGGTGCGCGTTTGGCCTCATTGGGCTCACGGTGTGGATGGCCTGGCGCAACCAGTCTTGGTCGGGGCTTCGGCGGGGGCTCTGGGTGGGCTGGGCTGCTTTGCCGTGGGTGTTGCTGCTCAGTGGGCTCATGTTGGCGAGCTGGTGGCTGTTTTTCACCGCGATCCAGCAGGTGCCCACCGGGGTGGCGGTGGTGCTGTTCCATGTGCAACCGCTATGGGTGTTGCTGCTGGGGGCTTGGTGGTTGAAAGAGTCCGTGCCTGGGCAGCGCGTGGTGTCGGTGCTGGTMGCCATGGTGGGGCTGGTCCTGGCCACGGGGCTTGCGGAGGGGTTGACTCCATCGGGCGGTAGCCACGCGCCAGGCTACTGGGTGGGCGTGGGCCTGTGCCTGATCGGTGCGCTGTGCACAGCCACCGTCACCGTGGTCGCCAAGCGCTTGGGGGTGCTGCCGCTGGGGACCCTGGCGTGGYGGCAATGTGCGCTGGGTGCGGCCGTGCTGTGGGTGGCCCCCGTAGGGCACGGTTGGCCTGCCTGGGGTGTCTCCTGGGCATGGCTGGCTGGGCTGGGGCTGATCCACACCGGCTTGGCGTATACCTTGATGTACGCGGGCATGGCCCGCCTGGCGACGGCCCGGGTGGCGGTACTGCAGTTTGCTTACCCCACGGTCGCCATCGTGGTGGACTGGGTGTACTTTCAGCACACTTTGGGCGGTTGGCAGATGGCGGGTGTGGTGCTGATGCTGGGGGCCATCGGGGCCGGGGAGCGCAGCGCGCGGCGCAATCGCTAATCATCCGCCTGCGGTAGGAGGGCGCCGCCCCGCACAATATCGGGTGTGACCGCCACCGAGCCCGATTCTCCTGAGACACCACCTCCTGCGCAGGCTGCCCCTACCGGCAAGCTGCGCCGCATCGCGCACCTGGACATGGACGCGTTCTTTGCGTCCGTGGAGTTGCTGCGCTACCCGCAACTCAAAGGCTTGCCTGTGGTGATCGGTGGCGGGCGGCGCAAGGTGGACGAGCTGCTGCTGCGCGGGCCAGACGGCACCGAGGAGCGCGAGCGGCGCTTCATACCGGTGGAAGACTTTCCGCTGCTCAAGGACTACGTGGGCCGGGGTGTGATCACCACGGCCACCTACCCGGCGCGGCAGTTCGGCGTGGGCTCGGCCATGGGSMTSATGAAGGCCGCCAAGCTGTGCCCGCAGGCCATCGTGCTGCCGGTGGATTTTGACGAGGTGCGACGCTTTTCGCGCCTGTTCAAGAGCACCATCACCGAGATCGCACCGGTGATGCAGGACCGGGGGGTGGACGAGGTGTACATCGACTTCACCGACGTGCCCGGCGGCCAGCGCGAAGGCGGGCGGGTGCTGGCGAGGCTCATCCAGAAAAGCATCTTTGATAGGACCGGGCTGACCTGCTCGATCGGCGTGGCGCCCAACCGGCTGCTGGCCAAGATGGCCAGCGAGTTCAACAAGCCCAACGGCATCTCCATCGTTTACGAGGAAGACCTGCAGAGCAAGATCTGGCCCTTGAACGTGCGCAAGATCAATGGCATCGGTCCCAAGGCGGGCGAGAAGCTGGYACGGCTGGGCATTGAAACCATCGGGCAGCTTGCCGCGCAGGATGAGCAGTGGCTGATGGGCCACTTTGGCAAATCCACCGGCGCCTGGATGCACCGGGTGGCCTGGGGCCGCGATGACAGCCCGGTGGTGACCGAGAGCGAGCCGGTGAGCATGAGCCGCGAGACCACCTTCGACCGCGACCTGCATGCTGTGCGTGACCGGGCCGAGCTGGGCGCCATTTTTACCGACCTGTGCATGCGGCTGGCCGAAGACCTGCAGCGCAAGGGCTATGTGGCGCGCACCATCGGTATCAAGCTGCGCTACGACGACTTCAAGATCGCGACGCGTGACCACACCGCCAACAGCTACACCGCCGACGGGGCGACCATCCGGCAGCTGGCCGGGCAATGCCTCAAGCGCGTGCCGCTGGACAAGCGCCTGCGGCTGCTCGGCGTGCGGGCCAGCACACTGGCGCGGCGGGGGGAAGAACCAGCGCCAGAGCCGCGTGCCACAGCGGCCGCAGAGGGGCGTCGGCGCGGGCCTCGGGCAGAGGCGACCATGGAAACCGGGCAGCTTTTTTGATTGAGGCTGCGGATTTCCAAAAGGCGGTGAGCAGGCTTTCAGTGTTTGCGCTTTGAGGGGCGTGGGGAGGCACCTTTTTGGGGCAAAGCAGGGGAGGGAGCAGTTAGACTTGATTCGTATCAAGCGGTTACATACAACACGCCACAAAAAGCCGCGCCGCCTGCCCCTGCCGCAGGCCCTTCAGGAGCCTCGAATGCGCATCAACCTGCCAGTGACCCAGCAGAATTTTGACTACCCCGGTGATGAGCTGCTGGTGTCCAGCACCAACACCAAGGGTGAGATCACGCACTGCAACCCGGCGTTCGTGCGCGTCAGCGGTTATAGCTACGACGAACTCATTGGCCAGCCCCACAACATCATTCGTCACCCCGACATGCCGGCCGAGGCCTACAAGGACATGTGGCGCACCATTGGCCGGGGCGAGCCTTGGACGGGCTTGGTCAAGAACCGCCGCAAGAACGGCGACCACTACTGGGTGCGAGCCAACGTCACCCCCATCATGGAGGGCGGCAAGCCACGCGCCTATATGTCGGTGCGCACCAAGCCCAGTGCGGCCGAGATGGTGGCCGCCGAGGCCCTGTATGCACAGATGCGCAGCGAGGCGGCTTCGGGCGCAAGCAGCTTCTATCTGGACTCGGGCAACGTGCGCTGCCGGGGAGTGCGTGGCTGGCAGCAGCGCCTGGCGCAGATGGCGCTGCTGCCCCGCATGGCGATCCTGCTGCTGCTGACGGTGCTGCTGGCCTTGTTGCCCGACGTGATGGGGCTGCAGGGCACCACCGCCTGGGTGGCCCGCCTGGCGCTGCTGGTGTTGGGGGCAGGGTGGACGCTGTGGCGCTTTCAGGCCACCGTGCTGCAAGGTGTGCACGACGCGACCCGCTTCGCATCCGACATCTCGGCTTGCAACCTCGCCACATCGGTGGGCACCGACTACCCCCAACCCCTGGGCGCGCTGATGCAGCGCCTGCAGCAGACCCAGGTCAACCTGCGCGCCGTGGTGGGCGACGTGCGCACCGAGGTGCGCAACTTCATCGAATCGGCCGACGAAATCGCGCGCGGCGGCATGGATCTGTCGGCCCGTACCGAGTCGCAGGCCAGCAGCCTGGAAGAAACCGCCGCGGCCATGGAGCAACTGGCCAGCACGGTGCTGCAGACGTCGGAGACAGCGGCCAAGGTGTCGCACGAGAGCGCACAGAGCAGCGACATCGCCACGCGCGGTGGCCAGGCGGTGCAGGAGGTGGGAGCGGCCATGCAGCAGATGAAGCTGTCGTCCACCAAGATCAGCGAGATCGTGGGCGTGATCGAAGGCATTGCCTTCCAGACCAATCTGCTGGCGCTCAATGCCGCTGTGGAGGCCGCCCGCGCGGGCGAGCAGGGCCGGGGCTTTGCGGTGGTGGCGGGCGAGGTGCGGGCCCTGGCGCAACGCAGCGCCAGCTCGGCCAAGGAGATCAGCGGTCTGATCGGCGTCACGGTGAACCAGATCGCCAGCGGCGCGCAGCAGATGGACCATGCGGGCATCACCATCGAGGGCGTCGTGCACGCCGTGGAGCGCGTGAGCACGCTGGTCCAGCAGATCAGCAGCGCCACCAAGGAGCAGTCGCAGGGCATTGCCCAGGTCAACGAGGCGGTGACGCAGCTCGACACCGTGACGCAGCAGAACGCCGCGCTGGTGGAGGAGTCGGCCGCCGCCGCCCAGGGCCTCAAGGAGAGCGCGGTGTCGCTGGGCCGCTCGGTGGACGTGTTCCGGCTGGGGTGAGCGGCACCGCAAGGAGCCGCCCACAGCCATTCGTATCTTGACGAATTCTTACTCGTAACTTACAGTGATTTTCCCGTTTTCCGGGAGATCACCATGACCCTCGACGAGCTGCAGCGCATCAAGCAGTGGCATGTGGCGCACAAGGCCGACCACCCGCTCGAATACCACCTGTGGGACCTGGTGCTGACGGTCTGGATGCTGGGCTGGGTGGGCTGGTTTCCCATCTGCGCTTTTGGCGAGCCCTGTGCCGCGCCGGTCTGCCTGATCGGCATTTTTGTCCCCAGCCTGTACGTTGCCTGGCGCACCCGCGCGCACCTGCGCCACACCCTGCGGTGCGACTGGATCGATGCGCGCAACTGACGGATGCGTTCGGTTGATGGGGGGCGGGGGCAGGCCTACTGCCGGGCAGTGCGCACGTTGCGCGGCAGGGCCTGCGGGTGGCTGGTGCGCAGGGGGTTGATGTCCAGCCCGCCGCGGCGCGTGTAGCGCGCGTACACCGTGAGCTTGATGGGTTTGCAGCGTGTCCACACGTCCATGAAGATGCGCTCCACACACTGCTCATGGAACTCGTTGTGGTTGCGAAAGCTCACCAGGTACTGCAGCAGCCCTTCCTGATTGATCTGCGGGCCGCTGTAGCTGATCTGCACGCTGCCCCAGTCGGGCTGGCCGGTCACCAGGCAGTTGCTCTTGAGCAGGTTGCTGGTGAGCGTCTCGGTCACCGGCGCTTCATTGAATGTGGCCGTCAGCAGGTCGGGCGCGGGCTGGTAGCGCGTGCATTCCACGTCCAGCCGGTCCAGGCTCAGGCCGTCCAGCTCATGCACGGGCTCCTGGTCGAACAGCTCGGGCGCGATGAGCTTCACGCCCACGGTGGCAGGGTGCTCGGCGCCACGCCACACGGCTTCGCTGATGTCTGCGCGGATGCGTGCCTGCACCTCGGCTGCGTCGGTGAAGCGCGTGTTGTTGAAGCTGTTGAGGTAGAGCTTGAACGACTTGCTTTCGACGATGTTGGGCGTCTCACAGGGCACGGTGATGTGCGCCAGCGCCACCTGCGGCTTGCCACGCGCATTCAGCCAGGACAGCTCGAACGCCGTCCACAGGTCGGCCCCGAAGAAGGGCGCCGAGCCGGTGATGCCGATCTCGGCCCGCTTGCCCGCGCGGGGGATGGGGAACAGCAGCGAGGCGTCGTACTGGTCCACATAGGCCGATGCCTTGCCGAGTTGGGATTGTTCTGGCGTGTTCATGGCCTGGTCTTTCGGGTGTGTGGGTTCTAAGGGAGTCTGTGCTATTGCTACTATTTTTATAGCTTCTGGCGCATGTTCGACTAGCGCATGCCGGGGTTTTTACTGAAATTCCCGCTCACGCAGCCATTTGGTGGCAATCCATTTGTCCCCGGCGATCACGGGGGCGCCGCCATGCAGGGTACGGGTGGACGGGTGCGGGCGCTCGTAGCTGAAGAACACCGCGTTGCCACGCTGCGGCGCCACCTCCAGGTGCACGTCGGGGAAGGTGGTGCCGCCGCCTTTGTCAGGTGTGTTCAGGTACATCACCAGCGTGCCCACGCGCTGGCCGCCGCGCTGGATGATGCTGGGCGTGCCGGGCTCGGCGGGGTCGAAGTAGTCGTAGTGGGGCTTGTRTTCGGCGCCGGGGCGGTAGTGCAGCACCTGCAGGCCTTCGCCGTTTTCGATGGGCCAGTGGAGCAGGCGCGCAATGCGCTCCTCGATGCGCTGGATCAGGGGACTTTGCCCGCGCTGGAAGAACATGCCGTCGCTGGTGCGGTCGGCATTGATCTCTTCGCCCCCGGTCTTGGTTGCCACGGTGAGCGAGCGTGCCATGCGGGGCTCTGCAGCGGCTATCAGGGCATCGCACTCCTCGGGCGACARCAGGTTGCCRAACACSACGAYGCGCGGCTGTGCCATGGCCAGCAGCACATTCACGGTGCGGTCTCCGCAGTCCACCTGGGCGGGGGATTCATCCAGCCGGGGCTCGGGCACCCGCACGGCCGAGGGCAGGCCCTGCTGCACGGCTAGGTCGTTAAGGTGCTCCTGCAGCGTGATCTCCAGCGCATCCGCCGCCACGTCTTCGTCCCAGCCTGCGTCACGCATGGACTGCAGCACCACGGGCGCAGCGTAGCCCGCCTGGGCCTGCTCGATGATCCAGCGGCGCAACTCGGGGGTGATGGCCTGCCGCGCTGCGCTGGCGTGCTGGGTGGTGGTGCTGTCCGGGTGCTGGTCAGAACGCGATGCCATGGCGGTCCTTCAACAAGAGCAGGGTGGTGGGCGGATTTATGCGGAGGCCAGGGTCTTGCGCCGGAAGACCAGGCGCTCGGGCTCGGATGATGCCGGGGCAAAGGCATAGCCGTCCAGATCAAACCCTTCGAGCTGGTGGGGTGTGGCAAGGCGGTGGGTGATGGCGTAGCGCGCCATCAGGCCGCGTGCGCGCTTGGCAAAGAAGCTGATGATCTTGTAGTTGCCGCCCTTCCAGTCCTCGAACACGCATTCGATCACGCGGGCCTTGAGTGCCTTGCGGTCCACGGCCTTGAAGTATTCCTGCGAGGCGAGGTTGATCACCACTGGCGTGGTGTCGGCGCGCAGCCGGGTGTTCAGGTGCTCGGCAATCTGGCGGCCCCAGAACTGGTACAGGTTACTGCCTGCCTCGGTGGCCAGGCGCGTGCCCATCTCCAGGCGATAGGGCTGCATGCGGTCCAGCGGCCGCAGCACGCCATACAGGCCACTGAGGATGGCGACATGGCTCTGGGCCCAGTCCAGGTCGTCAGTGCTCAGGCTGCGGGCTTGCAGCCCCTCGTACACGTCGCCATTGAAGGCCAGCACCGCCTGGCGCGAGTTGTGGGCCGTGAAGCGGGGGCGCCAGGCCTGGTAACGCGCCACGTTCAGCGCCGCGAGCGTGTCGCTCAGTTCCATCAGCGACGCGATCTGCTGCGGCGACTGCTCCCGCAGGACTTCGATCAGGGCCGTGGACTGCGGCACAAACTGGGGCGTGGTGTGCGGCAGACCTTCGGGAACGGGSGTGTCGTAGTCGAGCGATTTGGCGGGAGACAGCAGGAACAGCATGGGGGCAAAGGGTCCGTGGATCTCGGGGGTGAAGTGTGGCCTGGAAAGCGCGGGTTGCTGGCTGCGCCAGCGGCCTGAAATGGTACCTGCTGGACGACCGTCTTCTGTCGCTTGCGGGTATTGGCGCCCAGCACGGCGCTTGCTCAGTTGCCCAAAAAAGAAGGCGGCCTGAGCCGCCTTCTGGGTGCAGGCTGCAGCCCTGGGGCAGCAGCCATTGCAGCGCATCAGGCTGCGGGGGGCTGCTCAAACGGCAGCGCCATGGCCGACAGGTCGCGGCGGGTTTCCACCAGCACCAGCGGACCTTCGTCCAGCACCACCGCAGGGGGGCGCTCGCGGGGCACGCGGATGGGCTTGGGCTCGGCAGCGATGGCGGCCTGCACGGCAGCGATCTTGTCCGCGTCAGAGTTCACCCACTGCAGGCCTGATGCGGCAGCCACTTGCTGCAGTTCATCGATGGGCAGCGTGAACGCCTGAACGCGGGGCAGTCCCTTGGCTTGCCCAGCTGTTGCTACGGGTGCCTGGGCGGCTACCGCCGCCGGTGCGGGTGCTGCGACAGGCGCCGGTGCGGCCACCGGGGCGGCTGCAGGGTTTGCAACGGGCGCTGCAACAGCTGCCGCGGTGACAGGCGCTGCGGCTGGCTCAGTGGCTGAAGCGGCTGGGGCTGCCACAGGAGCTGCGACAGGGGTTGCCACCGGTGCCACGGGCTCGGCGGCGGGCGCGTTGCTGAAGTAGCTGCGGCGCGGCGCCTCGTCCTGTGCCGGTGCGGGCTCGGCCTGGGTGGGGTCAAAGTCCAGCATCGCTGGCGCAGCTGCTTCGGCGTTGCCGTTGTTGTCGCGCGGGCCACGCTCGCCGCGTTCGCGGCGGTCACGGCCATAGCGGTCGCGGGAGCGGCGCTCGCGGCGCTGCTCTTCGGTGGCGCCATTGCCGTTGGCGGGTGCGTCATTGCCGCTCAGGTCCAGGTCCGGCAGCGATGCCAGTGGAGCGGTGTCCGCAAAGTCACCAGCGGCGGCTGTGGCGCTTACCTCCTGGGCCTCGACCGCGCGGGGAGCGCGTTCACCGCGTTCGCCACGGTTGCCACCGCGATCACCACGTTCGCGGCGCGGACCGCGCTCGCCACGGGGTTGCTGCGCCGGCTGGCCTTCTGCGCCACCGGTGTTGCCTGCGTTGGGGCCTTCCACCGGAGTGGTAGCTGCGTTGGTGTTGTCACCATTCACGCCAGCGTTCAGGTTGCGCGGCTCGCTGTCGCGGCGGCCACGGCCCCCTTCACGGCCTTCGCCACGTCCGTTGCGGCCCCCTTCACGGCCTTCGCCTTCGGGACGGCGCTCTGCGTCGCGGGGTGGACGGCTGTCTGCATCGCGGGGAGCGCGGCCTTCGGCCGAGCGTTCGCCACGGCGGCCACGGCCTTCGCCAGAGCTGCCTTCGCGGTTGCCATCACGTGGTGCGCCTTCGCGCTGACCGTCCCGGTTGCCATCGCGGCCGCCACGGCGGCCACGGTTTTCACCGTTGCGGCCTTCACGGCGCGGTTCGCCACGGCTGGTGGTTTCGGCAGCGGCAGGTGCGGCTGCGGGCGATGCCGTTGTGACCGGGGTGGGGGCTGCCGGCGCGCTGCCAAAGCCAAACAGGCTCTTGAGCCAGGCGAAAAAGCCTTGCTCTTGCGGTGCGGCAGGGGCGGGTGCTGGAGCGGCTACTGGTGCAGGTGCAGGGGTGGCAGCRGCTGCAGGGCGTTGACCACTACGGGGTGGGCGTGCGGCGCCTTCGGGGCGGGGCTCCGCCACGGGSGCGGGYGCATCGGGCAGCACGCCCTTGATSACCGGSGTCTGCTTGTTGGTGGGCTCYTGCGAGCGGCGCGTSACSGMGGTSGGGTCYTCSAYYTCKTCGGCSAKCTTGTAGCTGGCTTCGATGTGGTCCAGRCGCGGGTCGTCGTGCTTSAGGCGTTCCAGGCGGTAGTTGGGGGTTTCSAGCGTCTTGTTGGGCACCATCAGCACGGYSACGCGCTGCTTGAGYTCGATCTTGGCGATCTCGGKGCGCTTYTCGTTCAGCAGGAAMGARGCCACYTCSACCGGCACCTGSMMRTGCACRGCGGCCGTGTTGTCCTTCAKSSACTCTTCCTGRATGATSCGCAGGATCTGCAGSGCSSWCGATTCGGTGTCGCGGATGTGGCCCGAGCCGCCGCAGCGSGGGCAGGGGATSGACGAGCCTTCGCTSARSGCSGGCTTSAGGCGCTGGCGGCTCATTTCCATSAGGCCGAACTTGCTGATGGTGCCGAACTGCACGCGGGCRCGGTCYTGGCGCARSGCGTCGCGCAGGCGGYTTTCSACTTCGCGGCGGTTCTTCGACTCKTCCATGTCGATGAAGTCGATSACGATCAGGCCGCCCAGGTCGCGCAGGCGCATCTGGCGGGCCACTTCGTCGGCGGCTTCSAGGTTGGTGCGSGTGGCGGTTTCCTCGATGTCGCCGCCCTTGATGGCRCGRGCCGAGTTCACGTCKACSSWGACCAGCGCYTCGGTGTGGTCGATCACGATGGCGCCRCCCGAGGGCAGCTGCACGGTGCGGGCRTAGGCCGATTCGATCTGGTGCTCGATCTGGAAGCGGCTGAACAGSGCSGCGTCGTCGCGGTAGCGCTTCACGCGGGCRGCATGCTCGGGCATGACGTGCGCCATGAACTGCTGYGCCTGYTCGTAGATGTCGTCGGTRTCGATSAGGATGTCRCCGATGTCGTKRTTGAAGTAGTCRCGGATCGCGCGGATSACSAGSSWSGATTCCTGRTAGATCAGGAAGGCGCCCTTGCCRCCCTTGGCSGCGCCGTCGATGGCGYTCCASAGCTTGAGCAGGTAGTTCAGGTCCCACTGCAGCTCGGGCGCGGTGCGGCCRATGCCRGCGGTGCGCGCGATGATGSWCATGCCSTTSGGGTAYTCGAGCTGGTCCATCGCCTCCTTGAGYTCKGCGCGGTCSTCGCCCTCGATGCGGCGTSAAACGCCGCCACCACGGGGGTTGTTGGGCATCAGCACCACATAGCGGCCGGCCAGCGAGACGAAGGTGGTCAGGGCCGCGCCCTTGTTGCCGCGTTCTTCYTTYTCGACCTGGACSASCAGTTCCTGGCCTTCCTTGATCACTTCATTGATGCGCGCCTGGCTGGGCGAGACACCGGGGGTGAAGTAGCTGCGCGAGATTTCCTTGAACGGCAGGAAACCGTGGCGGTCTTCGCCGTAGTCCACAAAACAGGCTTCCAGCGAAGGTTCGACGCGGGTGACGACGGCCTTATAGATGTTGCCCTTGCGCTGTTCGCGCCCTTCGATYTCGATTTCGTAGTCGAGGAGCTTTTGYCCGTCGACGATGGCCAGGCGSCGTTCTTCGGSCTGCGTGGCRTTGATSAGCATCCGCTTCATGATGCGATTCCTTCAGTGTTTCGCGGACAGCAGCGGTGCAGCCCACCTGACCCACAGGGAGGGCTGCGCGGGCTGCCGCCCACAGTTTCCAAACCAATACAACAAGCTCTACAGGAGCTGTGAATGCCTGGACTGACGCATCGAAACGAAGGGAATTGCCGGGAATGCCAATGATCTGCCGCGCTCTAGCGCAGCATCGTGAGGCAGGGGCGCGTGGATGGGGGCGAGTGGTAGGAGCGCAGTTTTGCTAGCAAAAGAGTAGCTGATTGCGCCTGCTGGCTGGGCGTTGGGGCTGAATTGGAGCGTGCAGCCGGGGGCATCAGCCACCGCCACAAGGTCACCATCCAGCTCATCAACAACCACATGCTCGCTTTGATCCGCTGACAGGCTGCGCCCGGGTAGGGAACATCTGCCAGCTTGGGGGATTCCGTATCAGTGTTTCAATCTGTCAGCCCGCCGCACGGCGTGCTGGCCACCACAGGCATCTGGCCTGCAATCTGCGCGCACGACGCCCGGTGGCATCGACCTGCCTGCGTGAGGGGCAAGGGCTGTGTGGACTAAACTCCAGACAAATCAACCACTTACATAACAACGCGCAGGTGAAACACATTATAGGGGCCAAACCGCCCACAGCCCCTGCGGGGCTTCCCGCAGCCCGCCTGGTGGAAGTGGATGCTGACTCCGCTGGCCAGCGGCTCGATAACTTTTTGATACGCCACTTGAAAGGCGTGCCAAAAACGCATGTCTACCGCATCATCCGCAGCGGTGAGGTCCGCATCAACAAAGGCCGCGTGAGCGCCGACACCCGCGTGGAAGCAGGAGATGTGGTGCGCCTGCCGCCCGTGCGCATCTCCGACAAGGTGGCCGAGAAGGCCGAGCGTCCGGCGCCTGCGCGCGAATTTCCCATCCTGCTCGAAGACGAGCACCTGATTGCCCTGGACAAGCCCGCGGGCGTGGCGGTGCACGGCGGCAGCGGCGTGAGTTTTGGCGTGATCGAGCAATTGCGCCAGGCGCGGCCGGCGTCCAAGTTCCTGGAACTGGTGCACCGKCTSGACCGCGAGACCTCGGGCATCCTGCTGGTGGCCAAGAAGCGGTCAGCGCTCACTCACCTGCAAGACCAGTTCCGTGAGCGCGAGACAGGCAAGACCTATCTGGCACTCGTCACGGGCATCTGGCCTGCCAACAAAAAGGTCATCGACCTGCCACTGCACAAGTACCTGCAGGCCGACGGCGAGCGCCGCGTGCGTGTGACCACGGCCGATGACCCGGATGGCATGCGCTCCATCACACTGGTCAAGGTGCGCAGCACCGTGCCCGCGCGCCCCGCTCAAGGCCTGCCGGCGATGTCCCTGCTGGAGGTGACCATCAAGACAGGCCGCACCCATCAGATCCGTGTGCACCTGGCAAGCCAGGGCCACGCCATCGTGGGTGATGACAAATACGGTGACTTTGACCTCAACAAGCGCCTGCAGAAGCTCTCGATGAAGCGCATGTTCCTGCACGCATGGCGGTTACAGTTCAACCACCCCGCCTCGGGCGAGCGTGTGCAACTGATTGCCGAGCTACCCCCTGAGCTGGCCGATTTCGTGTCCCCTGCCTGACGATCCTGCGCGAAGAAACCCCTCCATGTCTGCCAAAAACTTCCGTCCGCGCCGCTTCGACCTCATCGCCTTTGACTGGGATGGCACCCTGTTCGACTCCACCGCCATCATCGTGCGCTGCATCCAGGCAGCGGTGCGCGACGTGGGCGGCACGGTACCCACAGACAAGGAGGCCGCCTATGTGATTGGCATGGGCCTGATGCAGGCGCTGGCCCATGCCGCCCCTGATGTGCCACCCGAAAAGTACACCGAGCTGGGCAATCGCTACCGCTTCCACTACATCCAGCACCAGGACGACCTGAGCCTGTTCGATGGCGTGTTGCCGCTGCTGAGCGATCTGCGTGAACGTGGGCACCTGCTGGCCGTGGCCACGGGCAAAAGTCGGCGCGGGCTGGACGAGGCGCTGCATTCGGTGGATTTGCGCGGCGTGTTCGACGGCTCCCGCACCGCCGACCAGACCGCTGGCAAGCCGCACCCCCTGATGCTGCAGGAGCTGATGGCCGAATTTGACGTGGCGCCTGAGCGCCTGCTGATGATTGGCGACACCACCCATGATCTGCAGATGGCGGTCAACGCGGGCTGTGCGAGCGTAGGGGTGAGCTATGGCGCACACGAGCCCGACGCCTTTCATGCCCTCCAGCCGCTGGCGGTTGTGCATTCGGTGCGCGAGCTGCACGACTGGCTGCTGCACAACGCTTGACGCGGGTATCGGAGCGGGACGAGCCCATGACCATACCCTCCACTGACCAGCCTATCGCGCTGTGCAACAGTGCCGACCTTGTCGATGGAGGCTTGGCCGTGCCGTTTGATGTGCAGTACGCAGGCCAGACGTGCAGGGCCTTTGCGATTCGCTACCGAGGCCTCCCGCACGCTTACCTCAACCGCTGCACCCATGTGGCGATGGAGATGGACTACCAGCCCAACCGTTTTTTTGATGACACAGGCCACTGGCTGTTGTGTGCCACCCACGGGGCGGCCTACTTGCCCCATACCGGCCAGTGTGCGGGCGGTCCCTGCCGCGGTGGGCTGGTCAAAATTGCCCTGTCGGAGAGCGATGGTGTGGTGCGCTGGCATACTGCCTACAACCTGCAGCCTGCAGAGTTCTAGAAAATCCAGATTAATTACCCTGATGTGCTGCCGCCCGATGCGGGCCACCGCAAAGCGCGGGCCGCAGCGGTGCAGTGCCCAGGACGCATGACATGACTGACCCCCAGCAGCCCGCCTCGTCGGGCTTTGACCCCAAAAGCAATTCCGCCCCCGATCTGTGGGCGCAAGCAGCTACTAATTCAGGAGCCCCTGTGAGCGATTCATCGCGTGAACCCGGGTGGGAACGCGCCACGCTGGAAAAGCTGGCCTTTGCCGCCCTCAACGAACAACGCAGCGCCCGCCGCTGGAAGATTTTTTTCCGCCTGACATGGCTGGTGTTGTTTGCTGCTGTTGCGTTCGTGGCCCTGCGTCAGGCGTCGCCCAGCACCAGCAAAAGCACGCCGCACACCGCCGTGGTGGACATCAAGGGCGAGATCGCGAGCGGCGCCGAGGCCAGTGCCGAGTTTGTGGTGGCCGCCATGCGCAGCGCGCTGGAGGATGAGGGCTCGCAAGCGCTGGTGCTGCTCATCAACTCGCCCGGCGGCAGCCCGGTGCAGGCCGGCATCATCAACGACGAGATCGTGCGCCTGAAAGCCAAGCACAACAAGCCGATCTACGCCGTGGTCGAAGAAACCTGCGCCTCGGCTGCCTACTACATTGCAGCCGCCGCCGACGATATCTACGTGGACAAGGCCAGCATCGTGGGCAGCATTGGTGTGCTGATGGACGGTTTTGGGTTCACCGGCGTGATGGAGAAGGTGGGCGTGGAGCGCCGCTTGCTCACTGCAGGCGAGAACAAGGGTTTTCTGGACCCCTTCAGCCCGCAGACCGAGAAGCAGCGCGCCTACGCGCAGACCATGCTCGACCAGATCCACCAGCAATTCATCGCCGTGGTGAAAGCAGGGCGCGGTGACCGTCTCAAGACCACGCCCGATACCTTCAGCGGCTTGTTCTGGACGGGCCAGCAGGCCGTGGAAATGGGCCTGGCGGACAAGCTGGGCAACCTGGACTATGTCGCGCGCGAAGTGGTCAAGGCCGAAGACATCATCGACTACACCCGCCGCGACAACGTGGCCGAGCGCCTGGCCAAGCGGTTTGGCGCGGCGGTGGGCATGGGCGCCGTCAAGTCACTGGCCATATC
>NZ_JBGFFF010000037.1:0-33477 GCF_056175785.1 Acidovorax sp. LjRoot204 | reverse complement strand
GAGAGCGTGCTGGGCAATCTGGTGGCGGACGCCCAGCTGCTGGCTACACGAGCACCTGCGGATGGTGGTGCGCAGCTGTCCTTCATGAACCCGGGCGGCCTGCGCGCTGACCTGGTGCCGGATGAGCAAGGGCTGGTGCGTTACGGCCAGCTGTATGCGGTGCAGCCTTTTGGCAACCAGCTGGTGATCAAGACCTTCACGGGTGCGCAGATCCGCGCGGTGCTGGAGCAGCAGTTCGCCAGCGGGGGCAACACGGTGCAGCGGCCCCGGGTGTTGTCGGTGTCCAGCGGGTTCAGTTACCGCTACGACCTGAGCCAGCCCGCCGGGGCGCGCATTAGCCACATGGTGCTGAATGGTGCGCCGGTGACAGACATGCAGTCCGTGCGTGTGGTGATGAGCAGCTTTCTGGACAGCGGTGGTGACAACTTCACGGTGCTGACGCAAGGCCAGGACCGGCGCGTGGGTGAGCTGGACCTAGATGCGCTGGAGGCGTACTTCCGGCTGCAGAGCCCGGTGGCACCACCCGCTACCCACCGCATCACCCGCGTTGCGCCTGCCGCGCGCTGAGGAGCACCAAAGGCGTTGGGTGCACGCTGCCTTGGGGGAGTCCGCCGCTTAGTCGTCTGTGCGGCGCAGCGCACCCAGCCATTGCAGCGGGTTGAAGCCGGTGACCAGCCCGGTCGCCACCAGCACCAGCGCGCCGCCCCAGAGCATGCCCGGCCCCAGTGCCTCGCCCAGAAAGATATGGCCCCAGGCCACGCCGAACAGCGGGATCATGAAGGCGGAACTCATGGCGGCCACGGGCGAGACATGTTTGAGGACCCGCAGGTTGAGCCAGTAGGCGAGCCCCGAGGTCACGATGCCCATCACGGCCACGGCAGCCAGCGCCTCGGGAGTGAAACGTGCGGTGGGCAATGTCCAGGCCGCCCCGGGCAGCAGCAGCACCAGGGCAGCGGCGTGGATGCCGGCCGCGATCGACAGCGGTGACATGCGGGTGGTCGCCCGCTTCATCCAGGTGAGAGACAGGCCGTAGCACGCCGCAGCGGTCACGCACGCGCCTGCCGCAAGCAGTACCGCCGAGGTGGGCGCCACAGGCCCCAGCTTCACGATCAGCGCGACCCCTGCAAAGCCGCAGAGGCAGCCCGCCCATTTGCGCGTGCTCAGCGTGTCTTCCTTCATCCAGGCGGCGGCGATCACGCCAAACGGCACGGCCATGGTGTTGAGCAGAGAGCTGTAGCCCGCAGGCAGGTGCAGGGCCGCCCAGGCGTACAGCAGAAAAGGCACTGCCACCGTCAGCACACCCAGCCCCAGCAGCTCCCGCCAGTGGCGCCAGGGCCAGGGCTCACCCACCCAGCGCATGATGCCGATCAGCGTGAGAGTGGCCAGCCCAATGCGCAGCGCGGCCATCACATTCGGACCCAGTACCGGGCTGGCGATGCGGATGAACAAAAAGGAAGCGCCCCACAGGGCAGACAGCAGCACCAGCTGCAGGAAATGGCGGGTTTTCACCGCGCGCATTGTCAGGCACCTGCGCAGTGCTTGCCGGAGTGTGGGATGGCAGTTTTGATGCAAAAACTGCTTGAAGCGCTAGTCCATCATGCTGCGATAGCTATCAAATTAGTAGCAATTGCACAGTAGCTTGCGCGACATGCGCAGGGGCCATGGCAGAACTTGGGAGTGCGCAATGTATGCCAACGGTGCCGCGCTCTGCATTGGCCAGACGAGGTAGCAGGGGCGGGGGCTGCAAAGGGGCGGTCATCCGCGTGACGGCCACCCTGGGGGGCGTGGCTACTTGCGCACCTCATCCACCATGGCGCGAAAGTCGTCGATGTCTTCAAAGCTGCGGTACACGCTGGCAAAGCGGATGTAAGCCACCTTGTCGAGCTTCTTGAGCTCGCGCATCACCAGCTCGCCAATGCGGCTGGAGATCACTTCGCGCTGGCCCAGGTTGAGCAGCTTTTCTTCGATGCGCTCGATGGCGCTGTCGATCTGGTCGGTGCTGACCGGGCGCTTGCGCAACGCCAGGTTGAAAGAGCCCAGCAGCTTGCTGCGGTCGTATTCAATGCGCCGGCCGTCTTTTTTGACGATGGCCGGGAAGTTCACTTCCGGCCGCTCGTAGGTGGTGAAGCGCTTGTCGCACGCGCCGCACTGGCGGCGGCGGCGGATGAAGACCCCATCCTCAGACACCCGCGTTTCAACAACTTGCGTTTCGAGGTGGCTGCAGAAGGGGCACTTCATGGGCGCTGAGGACCGGCTTGTTGCTTAACGGTAGACCGGGAAACGAGCGGTCAGGGCGTTGACCTTGGCACGCACGGCAGCGATGTTGGCTTCGTCGCGGGGGTTGTCCAGCACATCGGCAATCAGGTTGGCCGTGATGCGGGCTTCTTCTTCCTTGAAGCCACGCGTGGTCATGGCGGGGGTGCCAATGCGCACGCCGCTGGTCACCATCGGCTTTTCAGGATCGTTGGGGATCGCGTTCTTGTTGATGGTCATGTGGGCGGCGCCCAGCACGGCCTCGGCTTCCTTGCCGGTAATGCCCTTGGCGCGCAGGTCCACCAGCATCACGTGGCTTTGCGTGCCGCCGGACACGATGCGCAGGCCGCGTGCGGTCAGCGTCTCAGCCACGACCTTGGCGTTCTTGGCCACTTGCTCCTGGTAGGCCTTGAACTCGGGCTGCAGCGCTTCCTTGAAGGCTACGGCCTTGGCAGCAATCACGTGCATCAGCGGGCCGCCTTGCAGGCCGGGGAAGATGGCGCTATTGATGGCCTTCTCGTGCTGTGCCTTCATCAGGATGATGCCGCCACGGGGGCCGCGCAGGCTCTTGTGCGTAGTGGATGTGACCACGTCGGCGTGGGGCACGGGGTTGGGGTACACACCGGCGGCAATCAGGCCGGCGTAGTGGGCCATATCCACCATGAAGATCGCGCCCACGTCCTTGGCCACCTTGGCAAAACGTGCGAAGTCAATGTGCAGGCTGTAGGCCGAGGCACCGGCGATGATCAGCTTGGGCTTGGTCTCGTGCGCCTTTTTCTCCATCGCTTCGTAGTCGATGGCTTCGTTGGCATCCAGGCCATAGGACACCACGTTGAACCACTTGCCCGACATGTTCAGCGGCATGCCATGTGTAAGGTGGCCGCCTTCGGCCAGGCTCATGCCCATGATGGTGTCGCCGGGCTTCAAGAAGGCCAGGAACACGGCCTCGTTGGCCGATGCGCCGCAGTGGGGCTGCACGTTGGCGGCTTCTGCGCCGAACAGCTGCTTGACCCGGTCGATGGCCAGTTGCTCGGCCACGTCCACATGCTCGCAGCCACCGTAGTAGCGCTTGCCTGGGTAGCCTTCTGCGTATTTGTTGGTCAGCTGGGTGCCCTGGGCCCACATCACGGCGGGGGAGGCGTAGTTCTCGCTGGCGATCAGCTCGATGTGGTGCTCTTGGCGCGCGTTCTCCGCCTGGATGGCAGCAAACAGCTCGGGGTCGGTTTGTTCGACAAGAATTTTGCGGTCGTACATGATTGGCAGTCCTATGAACTTGTGTCCCTTGAAACAAGGGCTGCCCAGGCGAACGGCTGAACGCATGGGGCAGGGCCCCTGCGGCACGCTTCCCAGTGGTTCACAAGAAGTAGGTTCTTGCTGGTTTCCACGTCAGCGGCAACATCCAGTGGCAGGATGTTGCGCCTATCGCCAGTCGCGTACCCCGTTAGTGTAGCCGACACGGCGCCAGTGCCGCACCGTCCGAACCGCTGGGCGCCAGGGTTGTTGCCTGGGTGCCGGGAGCCTGCAGGGTTACAGGCTAGGTGTCAGCAAAGCCACCTTGTCGCTGACTGCTGCAGGGGCTGTGGTGCGGGGTACCGCTGCGGGGATGCTCTGCACAGGAGCCTGGGTAGACAAGGAGGGCGGAGGATTGAAAGGCACTGCGCGACCGCCGGCCACCTGGCGCAGGCGTAAATGTTCCGCCATCACCTTGGCGGCATAGCCTCCGTCGTCGGCCATGTTGCCTGCACCCACATAAAAGCGCAGGCCGCCTTCGAGCGAGCCAGCGCGAGCGATGCATTCCTGCAGCACCTTCACACCGACCCGCAGGTTGCTCACCGGGTCAAAGGCTGCAAAGTGACCGCCGAAGTTCTGGTACTTGTCAGTGTGCACGCGGGTCATCACCTGCATGAGCCCCTGTGCGCCCACGGCGCTTTCGGCAAATGGGTTGAAGCTCGACTCAATGGCCATGATGGCCAGGATCAGGGTGGGATCGATCTTTGCGCGGGTGCCAATCTCGTAGGCCTCGGCCACCAGAGCGCTCAGGGGCTCAGGCGCCACGCGGTACTTTTTGCTGAGCCAGAAGGCCACGGCTGCCTGCTCTTTGGGCAGATCCTTGGGGTTCACCGCCGTAGCGCGCTCGCTGGCTTCCGGTTCGATGGGCATGCCCAGCATTTCAACCTGACGGGCTTGCAGCCAGTTCATCAATTGCTCTTCACCAGCCTGGCGCAGATCGGGCCGTGCAGTGAGGGCAATGACGACAAAGGCAACGGCCAAGCCGATAAGGGCGAAGCTGTTGTGGGTGATTTCAAGAAAACCTTCGGTCACGTCGGCCGCGAAGGTTCGCACGCCGGAGACTATTTTTCCTGACGCTGTCATAGCTCTTCCTTTCTGAGGCGGGCCAGTGGAGCGGAGCAGTCGCAGTGGACTGTGCTTTGCTGGCAGATCGCCTGGATTGGTACGCCATCAAGTCCGGGCTGCACGTCTGTGGAGTGCTTGGCGCCCTGGGTTGACTTAGCCGGGTTCGGCAGCGATTGGGGTTTGTACTAGCCCTGTTTTTGGGGCTGGCGGATTCTAGAAGCTCACTAAATGCATAGTCAATACTAACAAAACTATTTTTAAGACATAAAAATTATGAAAAACATGTGAAAAATCACAGTTTTTGTGGGTTGAGGGGCTGTTCAGCGCTGTGGGTGGCCCGGTGGCGGCTGACATCTCCATGTCAAATTCAATCGGGCTTTTCTCCGCCATTGAGAATCCGATTTGAGTTGGCCGAGTGAGTTTGATAAGGTGGAGGCGCCTGTAGATTTCAGGCATCGCCAGACGAAGCGAAGTCTCCCTCCGAGGGCATTCAGTGCCAAGGTGCAGCAGATGCCGCTTCCATGGCAACCCCTGGAGGCAATACCTTGCCTCCTCGCCATGCGGACCTTTCTCTCCGCATCGCGACCGATGGCAAAGACCGTTGTGTCAGCCGTCAAGCCCGGCGGGCAGGCCCTTCAGGCACTGCTCGTCGGGCTTTCTTATTGGTGCTTCGCCTTGTGGGTGGGCGGCGCTGTCTTATATATAGATAATGGGGGCTGTTCCCTAGAGCGGCGACCCTTCGCCCGGAGTGTCGCGCGGCGTTCTCGCAGAGGTCCATCAGCGGGGCGGCCTGCCTCGCAGAGCCTTGTGCCAGATCACCTGGCTGGTGTGGACGATACTCCCCGCCACGGCTTGTTGGCCCAATCCGGTGAAAATAGCCCTTTTGTTGCCCTGGCGTGCGCATGGTGCGGTCGCTCGGGCACTGCCCCAGGCCCTGCGCCAGGGATGCCTTCGTAATCCATTGGATCCATGTTTCCATTTTTTTCCCGCAGCAAAATGTCCGACGCACCTGAAGTGAATCCGGCCCCGGCCAAAACCCACGAGCCGCACCCGCTCGATGCGCTGACCGGCGGCGCTTTTTCTGCCGCTACGTCGGGTGAGCGCGCTTCCCGCATCCGTGACTGGCTGGCCACGCAGCCAGCGCCTGAGCAGCTGCAGGAGGTGTTCAAGGAGTTGAGCGGACGTGACAAGGGCGCAGCCCGCGCCGTGCGCGAACGGCTGGACGAAATCCGCCGTGCCAAGGGGCAAGAGGCTATTGCGGCCGAATGGGCGGACAAGGCCCAGGCACTGCTGGCGGCCCCCAAGCTCAATATTGCAGATGCCCTGGCCTGGCAGCGGGATGCCGCCAAGGCGGGTGCGCCTCTGTCGCGCGAGCCGCTGTCGCTGCTCAAGGTGCAGCTGGCGGACCGTGTGAAGGTCATTGAAGACCTGCAGCACCGCGTGCAGGTGCAGCGCGAGGCCGCTGTGCTGCTGGCGCAGCGCATTGAAGTGCTCTCCACCAAACCCTGGCGTGATGCCCATGCTGCGCTGGAGCTGCTGCGCGCCGATGTCGCGCGCTGGCAGGAGCAGGCCCAGGAGCTTACGGGTGATGCGAGCTGGGCGAGCGTCGAAGCGCGGTTCCCCCCTTTGCTGGATGCCTCTCGCACCCAGTTGCTGGTGGTGTGGGAGGCTTTTCAGCCTGCAGTCGCCCAGGCGGCTGCAGCGGCAGAAGATGTCTCCGCGCCCCTGCCTCCCGTGCCGGTGTGGGCGGACGAATTGCGCGCTGCCCGTGGCCTACCCACGGAGGCCGCCGCCGCTGCGGCTGCTTCAGCAGCGGCCGGCAAGCCAGCCCGCGTCGCCAAACCCAAGGTGGCGCCAGAGGTGATCGAAAAGGCGCACCAACTGGTGCGCGATGCGCTGGCGACGCTCGAAAAAGAAACCGCTGAAGGCCATGGCAAGGCCAGCGCTGGCGCAGCGGCTGCGCTGCGCGCCGTGCTCAAGGTGCATGGCAAACACATTGACAATGCCCTGGAGCAGCAGGTGCACACGGCGCTGGTGGCTGCCGGTGAGCTGGAAGGCTGGCAACGCTGGAGTGCCGACCAGGTGCGTGAAGACCTGGTGGCCAAGGCCGAAGCGCTGCTCAACCGCCCCGAGGGCCAGGCCCTGGGTGGCCGCAAGATGCAGGAGACCCTGCGCAATCTGCGAGACCAGTGGAAGCAGGCAGACCAGGGTGGTGCGCCTAACCACGCCCTGTGGAAGAAATTTGATGAAGCCTGCAACGCGGCGCACAAGGTGGTCGAGGCCTGGCTGGACAAGATCCGCGCTGAAGCGGCCGAGCACAAGGCTCAGCGCCTGGCGCTGATCGAGGAGGTCAAGGCCTGGGCGCAAGAACACGCTGCATCGGGCGACTGGAAGGCCATCAACCGCTCGCTGTATCAGTTCGGCGACCGCTGGCGCGAAGGCGGGCATGTGGGCGAGAAGATTTTTGCAGAGCTGCAGCCCCTGTGGAAACAGGCCATTGCCCTGGCCGCTGCCCCCCTGGAGGCTGCACAGAAGGAAAGTCTGGCGCGTCGCCACGCGATGATCGACGAGGCCACAGCCTTGGGCGCGGCACCCGCTTTGCGCATCGATGCCGTCAAGGCGTTACAACAGCGCTGGCAGGCTGAGGCACAGACCGTGCCGCTGGACCGCAAGCATGAGCAAAAGCTGTGGGACGCGTTCCGCAAGCCCATTGATGAAGCGTTCAACCGCAAGTCGGCGGATCGTGACCGTGCTGTCACCGAACTGAGTGCGCGAGACCGCGTCGTTCTGGACGCCTCCAAGGCCCTGGAGGCTGCCAACGCCACGGGTGATGCGCAGCAGATCCGTGCTGCGATGCAGGCGCTGGAGGCTGCATTGCGCGGCCAGGCCCAGGCGGCTGAAGCGGTCGCCACGGCCAACAAGGATGCCCAGTCGCATGCTGAAGCGCAGGCAAATGCTGCTCCTGCTGCTCCAGCTGCTACTGAAATTGGAGCGGAGGCCTCTGCCGAGGCTGCGGAAGGTGGTGACACCGCTGCAGCCGCGCCCGCGCCAGCACCCGCAGCCCCCAAGCCTGCTGCACGACCTGTTGTGGCGGTGCGTGGGGATGACCGCCCTGGCATGAAGAAAGACGCTCCGGTGGCCCCCGGCCGTGGTGCGCGACCGGGTGACCGCCGCGATGGTCGTCCTGGCGACCGTGACGGTGCCCGCGGCCCACGCAGTGATGGCCGCATGGGCGATCGCGCTGACCGGGGAGGCCGTTTTGGTGATCGTCCAGCCTTCGAGGACCGTGGCCCTCGCTTGGGGGACACGGCATTCCGTGCTCAGCGCGAGGCGATGGAGCACGCACAGCTGGCTCTGAAGAAGTTGGCCGCACAGGCCCACGGCGAAGCCTTGACCCAGCTGTTGACCGCATGGGAAAAGCGCGATGCAGCGCTGGTCCCCGGCACGCAAGATCTGGGTTCGGGTGTGACGGCATCGGTGCGCAGTGCCTGGACACAGGCATTGTCGGCTGCGCCCAAGGGCGATGCGGCAGAAGCGCTGCTGCGCCTCGAAATGGCGGCCGAGGCCCCAACGCCTGCCGAGCACATTGCTGCGCGGCGCATGTTGCAACTGCAGTTGCTGACGCGCCGCAACGACCCTGCGCCCACCCAGACCTGGGGTCAGGATGTGGCGCGCGTGCTGGCGAGCAATAGCGATGCGGCGAACGCACGCCGTTTGCAGAACGTGCTCAAGACGCTGCTGCGCAAGTAGTTGAAGGGCTGGGGCGCGCGCCGCGGCGCGTGTACCCTCAGGGCAGCAGACAGAACGAAAAACGAGACCGCTGGCGGTCTCGTTTTTTTCTTTGCTTTGATGGTTTGAAAACAAAAAAGCCGTTGCGGATGCAACGGCTTTTTATATGTTTGGTGCCCAGGAGAGGACTCGAACCTCCACGATGTTACTCGCTAGTACCTGAAACTAGTGCGTCTACCAATTCCGCCACCTGGGCATTTCAGGAAAGACTAAGATTGTATAACAAAAAATCCACCCCCGGCACGCAGCCAGCCACACATTTGTCGCAAGAGATCGAAGGCAGCGTGCAAGGGCACCGTGATGGACACGGTTTCGTCATCCGCGACGATGGCGAAGGCGACATCTATATTCCCCCGAACGAAATGCGCGCAGTCCTGCACAAGGACCGTGTGCGCGTGCGCATCGTGCGCCAGGACCGCCGTGGCCGTCCCGAAGGCCGCGTTGTGGAAATCATCGAGCGTCCACCCCAGCCCATCATCGGCCGACTGCTGCAGGAAAGCGGTGTGTGGCTCGTGGCTCCCGAAGACAAGCGCTATGGCCAGGATGTACTGATCCCCAAGGGCGCCACGGGCGCCGCGAAGCCCGGGCAGGTCGTGGTGGTTGAGCTGACAGAACCTCCAGCCCTGTTCGGCCAGCCTGTGGGGCGCATCACCGAAGTGCTCGGTGAAGTGGACGACCCTGGCATGGAGATTGAGATCGCGGTGCGCAAGTACGGCGTGCCACACGAGTTCTCTGCCGAGTGCCTCGCCCAGGCCAAGGAGCTGCCCGACAAGGTGCGCGCGCAGGACAAGAAACGCCGCGTGGACCTGACCGACGTGCCATTGGTCACCATCGACGGCGAAGACGCGCGCGACTTCGACGATGCCGTGTACTGCGAGCCCGCCAAGGTCGGCCGCAGCAAGGGCTGGCGTTTGCTGGTGGCGATTGCCGACGTGAGCCACTATGTGGAAACGGGCAGCGCCATCGACATTGATGCCTACGACCGTGCCACCAGCGTGTACTTTCCGCGCCGCGTGATCCCCATGTTGCCCGAGAAGCTCAGCAACGGGCTCTGCTCGCTCAACCCCGAGGTGGAGCGCCTGTGCATGGTCTGCGACATGCTGGTCACCGCCAAGGGCGAGGTGCACGCGTACCAGTTCTACCCGGCCGTGATGTTCAGCCACGCGCGCTTCACGTACACCGAGGTCGCAGCCATCCTGGCCAACACGCGCGGCCCGGAAGCCAGCAAGCGCAAGGACCGCGTCAAGGACCTGCTCAACCTGCATGACGTGTACCGTGCGCTGCTCATCGCGCGCCAGGCGCGCGGCGCCGTGGACTTCGAGACCACCGAGACGCAAATTGTGTGTGACGAAAACGGCCGCATCGAAAAGATCGTGCCGCGCACCCGCAACGACGCGCACAAGCTCATCGAGGAGGCCATGCTGGCCGCCAACGTGTGCAGCGCCGACTTCATTGCACAGGGTGGCCAGCCGGGCCTGTTCCGCGTGCACGAAGGCCCCACGCCCGAGAAGCAGGAGATCCTGCGCAACTACCTCAAGGCCATGGCCGTGGGCATGACGATTGGCGACGACCCCAAGCCGGGCGACTTCCAGGCAATTGCTACGGCGACCAAGGATCGGCCCGACGCACAACAGATCCACACCATGCTGCTGCGCTCCATGCAGCAGGCCATCTACACGCCCATCAACAGCGGCCACTTCGGCCTGGCGTTCGATGCCTACACCCATTTCACCAGCCCCATTCGTCGGTATCCCGACTTGCTGGTGCATCGGGTCATCAAGGCCATCCTGAGCAAGACGAAGTACGCGCTGCCGTCCTTGCCCACACCCGGCGAAGCCCATGCCAAGCTGGCCAAACGGCTGGCGGCCCGCGTGGCCGCACCTGGCACCAAGCCACGCAAGGATGTGAAACCGCCCAGCCGCGACACCCAGGCCTGGGAGGCAGCCGGTCTGCACTGCAGTGCCAACGAGCGCCGCGCCGACGAGGCCAGCCGCGATGTGGAAGCCTGGCTCAAGTGCAAGTACATGCGCGAGCACCTGGGCGAGGAATACAGTGGCGTGGTCAGTGCTGCGACGAGCTTCGGCATCTTCGTGACGCTGGACGCGATGTACGTCGAGGGGCTGGTGCACATCACCGAATTGGGCGGCGAATACTTCAAGTTCGACGAGGCGCGCCAGGAGCTGCGCGGCGAGCGCACCGGTATCCGCTACGCCATCGGCGCGCGGGTGCGGGTGCAGGTAAGCCGTGTGGATCTGGACGGGCGCAAGATCGACTTCCGCCTGGTGCGCGAAGGCGAGGAGCTGCTGGGCCGCGCGCTCAAGGACAAGGGTGTGGGCACCGAGGGGGCTGGTGGTGGCGCCCGCAAGGCGGGTGGTCGGTCCGGCGGACGCAAGGCCGACAAGGCCGCAGGTCCATCTGCCACCGAGCAGGCAGGTCTGACCCGCGAGCGGGCCGCGCGTTCGCCGATCCAGTCGCTCAAAGCCTCGGTCAAGAAGGCGGTGGCGGGTAAGTCCAGCAAAGGCAAAGCGCGCAAGCCACGCCGCGGCTGAGGTCGTCGAGCTGGTGGACCAAGGCCCTCCAGCTCGTCTCACCATCGCTATTTAATTGATAGCTGCTAGCGCATATAGAACATGCACTTGCGGCTATTTTTTATTGAAATGTGCATGCTTGGCGGCTTGAGGGGCGCTCGATTGCTCCAGAAAGCGCGCATACCGTTGTGCCGTGTCGGCGGGGGCTTCCATCATGGGCAGGTGCCCAATGCCGGGCAGCGCGGCGATGTGTGCCTGCGGAAGCAGCTTCTGCACCGTCTGAAGGCCGCTTCGGTCGAACACGCGGTCGCTGTCGCCCCACAGGACCAGGGTGGGGTGCTGCTGCAGGCGGGCCAGGTGTTGTTCCAGCAGATAGCGGTCTTTCAGCTGCGCGTCCCACAGGCGGGTGTTGGATGCAGCGTTGCGCAGCGCGTCCTGCTCGGAGGCATGCAGGATGGGGTAGGGCAGGAAGGGGCGCTTTTCAAACACCAACTCCATCATCGCTTTGAAGGCGGTGGCATCGTGGGCCACCAGCGGGCGTTGCCCGGCGTCGATGAGGCGGTCCATGGTGCTGGGCTGGGGCGAGCGTATGCCGTGGGGCGCGCCGATGAAGGCCACGCTGGCTACGCGCTCGGGGTACCGCAGGGCAAAGAGCGCTGCGATCGTGCCACCCATCGAGTTGCCGGCCAGATGCACTTGCGCCAAGCCGAGTACATCCAGAAACGCGGCGAGGCGCGTCGCTTGGGCGGCATAGTCGTAGGCTTGGTCATCGCGCCGCGTGCTTTCGCCAAAGCCCGCGATATCTGGGGCAATCACCCGGTACTGGCCGGTGAGGGGGCGCGCAAAATCGACCCAATGGTCCTTCTCCGCAAAAATGCCGTGCAGCAGAACAACGGGCGTTCCAGCATCTGCTCCACTGTCGACGGCCAGCGCGGGGTTTGGGGGCGTGCTGTTGTCCAGGTAGTGGATGGTGTGCATCGCCGCGTTGGTGGTTTTTTCTTCCAGGCCAGACAGATGGCGATTGGCCCTGAGCAGGGGCTCTTTGAACAGTGAAGGGGCCCCGTAGTAGAGGCCGGCTGTGCCCAGTATCAATGCCGTTGCAACAGAAATAGCGATGCGTTTCAAGAAGCGTTCTCCAGGGATATGGCTGCGTACACGTCAGGGGCCCTGCTTGCACACCGGCGGGCCCCCTGGCAGGAGAAGCAAGGCTACGGAGATTTCGGTAAAAAAACTTGTAGGTTTGGGCTATGCCGACACGCAACACACTGACCCTGGGCACTGACCGCGCGCTCTACGTCGGGGAGATCCCAGCCACGGGCTGGCACTGCCATGCGTCGCCGGTGCTGTTGATGGGGCTCTCGGGCCGGTTTGCGGTGCACTGGGGGCCAGGGCGTGTGGAGACCTGCCACAGCGCGTTGGTCGATGCCGGGGTGGAGCACCTGTTTGACCCCTGTGGTGAAGTGGTGGCGCTGGTGTACCTGGAGCCAGATTCGGCGCAGGCGCGCGGCCTGCGGGGGCTGTTCGGGCAAGAGGGGGGTGTGGTGGTGGACGTCGCAGTCCCGGTGGGCGCGCGCAGTGCCATGGAGGGTTATCTGCATCACTTCGACCTGCCCGCCTTGCTGCGTTGCCCGCTCGATAGCGAGGTGGCGCCGCTCGACCCACGCGTCGTCCGCAGCCTGCATGTGCTGCGCCATCCGCAGGCGGGGCGGGTGGCACGGGGTGACCTGGCCTCGGGCGTCCAGCTTTCAGCATCGCGTTTCAACCACCTGTT
The DNA here is from genome assembly GCF_056175785.1 of Acidovorax sp. LjRoot204. Lineage (NCBI taxonomy): Bacteria > Pseudomonadati > Pseudomonadota > Betaproteobacteria > Burkholderiales > Comamonadaceae > Acidovorax > Acidovorax sp. LjRoot204. Next base: position 20,781 of record NZ_JBGFFF010000037.1, on the reverse strand, counting down.
TCGCGCCGAGATGGGCGTGAGCTTGCGCACCTATCGGGTCTGGTCCCAGGTGCGGTTGGCGATGGCGGGGCTGGCGGTCAGTCCGCGCCTGACCGACGCGGCGCTACATGGCGAGTTTTCTGATTCGGCCCACTTCAGCCGCATGTTCCGGCAGACCTTTGGCATGACACCGTCGAGCGTGCTCAAGCCGCTCAAGAAGGTGACCTTGCTGGCCTGAGGCTCAGCTTCCGCCCACGCGCCGCGCCAGCGCGCTGGCCGTCAGCGCCTGGCGCGCTGGCCAATCATCAGCCGCCTGGCCATGCTGGTACACCGCTTCACTCGCCGCGCGCAAGGCGCTGGCACCGGCGGCGAGGTGGGCGCCCACCATGCCTGCCAGCACATCGCCCGTACCCGCCGTGGCCAGCCGCGCATTGCCCGTGGGGTTGATGGCCGGGACGCGGTCGGGTGCAGCGATCACGGTGCCCGAGCCCTTGAGCACGGCCACGCAGTTGAACTGGTTGGCCAGTTGCTGCGCGGCATCCAGCCGGTGGGCCTGGACCTCGGCTGTGGTCAGGCCCAGCAGGCGCGCAGCCTCCAGCGGGTGCGGTGTGAGCACCGTGGGTTGTCCGTGCTGTCCGCGTGCCACCACCAGCGCGTGCAGTGCGGCCTGGGTGGCGATGGTGTTGAGCGCGTCGGCATCCAGCACCAGTCGGGCCGCGCGGGTGATGACCTCGGGCAGCACGCGTGTGATGGCCTGCCCGCCACCACAGCCGCATACCACGGTGAGCTGTTCGAGCGCGAGGGCGTCAAAGCGGCGGAACATCAACTCGGGCTGCTGCATGTCCAGTTGCAGATGCCCATCGTCCAGCAGGGCCACCAGCACCCGGCCCGCGCCGCTGTGCAGGGCCGCCGATGCCGCGAGCAGGGCGGCGCCCGCCATGCCCATACCGCGTGTCGCCAAACCTTCGCCACCCACCACGGCCACGTCGCCATAGCTGCCCTTGTGGCTGGCATGGGTGCGGAGGGCGGGCAGGGCGGGGCCAGAAAGCCAGGCGTTGGGCGGCTCATGCTCGGGTTCTACGCCCAGATCATCCAGCCAGACCTGGCCTGCTGCGTCCCGCCCGGCAGCGGTGAACAGGCCGGGCTTGAGGGTGAGCAGACTCAGCGTGTGGCGTGGCGGGGGCGCTTGGTGGTGCGGGTGGGGTGGGGTGTCGGGCGCCAGGCCCGCGGCAAACTGGCCGGTGTCCGCGTCCAGCCCGCTGGGCAGGTCCACGGCCAGCACGGGGGCCGGGCTGCGGTGCAGGGTTTGCAGGCAGGCCTGGAGCCTTGCGTCGGGCGCGCGTGCGGGGCTGTGGGGTGACGAAGAGACGCCAATGCCCAGCAGCGCATCAATGCACAGATCGTTGGCCCCCAGATCGTCGGGGGCAGTGTCTGCCCAGGATACGCCCGCATCCCGTGCGCGCTGCCAGGAGGCCCTGGCATCCGCCGGGGCCGTATCGGGCTGGCCCAGCCAGGTCACGACCACTCTGCGGCCATTGCGCTGCAGGTGCATGGCAGCCTCCAACCCGTCACCCCCGTTGTTACCGGGGCCGCAGGCAATCCACACGGTGCCTGCGTGGGGTGCCAGCGCCTGGGCCAGTTGCGCGACGGCCAGGCCGGCGCGCTGCATGAGCGTGTGCGGGGGCAGGGCGGCTGCCGCCGCTTTTTCCAGGCGGCGAGTGGCGGCCGTGTTGAACAGGGGATAAGGCTGGTGGGCGGTGATGCGGTGCATGGGCTGCAGGGGGCAAGGGCTGCTGCCAGCGGCAGCGCGCCTGCCATTGTGCGCCGACGCCCCGTGGGGGCAAAGCGCAGGAAGGTTCAGAACCGCCGCATGCCTAGCCCGTCCAGCGACACCTCGGGTTCCCGCTGCGCGATCAGGTCGGCCAGTGCCCGCGCGCTGCCGCAGGCCAGGGCCCAGCCGCCAGCGCCATGGCCAGTGTTGAGCCACAGGCCCGGCACGCCGCTGGCGCCCACCACCGGGGCACCGTCGGGCAGCATGGTGCGGGCACCGCGCCAGATCTGCAGGTTGGATGAAAGCTGCGCGCCCCCGGGGAACCAGTCGTTCAGCGTGCGGTACAGACGCTGCAGTGTGGGGGTGTGGTGCTCGGCATCGGCCCCGGCCAGTTCAGCGCCACCGGCAATGCGCACGCGCTGGCCCAGGCGGGTGATGGAGATTTGCTGGCCCGCATCCACCACGCTGGCGCGGGGGGCGTGGGTGGATTCGCGCAGTGGGGCGCTCACGGAGTAGCCGTACACCGCCGCCATGGGCAGCCCCAGGCCCAGTGCGGGCAGCAGCGTGGCCGATGCCATGCCGGCGCACAGCACCACGGCATCAAAGCGGCGCAGGTCCGTTTCGCCCTGCAGCACCACGCCCGTGGGGCTGGTGCCGACGCGGTCTACGCGGGTGTTGAACACAAACTGCACCCCCGCACCCTGGATGCCCTGGCGCAGCAACTGTGCAAACAGACGGCAGTTGCCGGCGCGTGCATCGGGCAGGTGGATCGCGCCGGCCAGCGGGGCTTCGGGCGAGAGGCCAGGCTCGATCTGGCGCGCCACATCGGCGTCGATCTCACGCAGGGCCACGCCGCTGTCGCGCAGCACTTGCAGCGCGGGCTGCAGGCGGGCGCGGTCTTCTTCAGTGCGCAGCAGCACCAGGCGGCCGTCGCTGGCTTCAAAGTCCAGCTCATGCTGGTTCGCAATAGCCTGTAGTCGAGCTTGGCTGTATTGCGCCAGGCGTTCGACCGCGGCGGCCGGGGCGCTGTGGCTGCGCGCCATGCTGCGCCAGCGCCGCAGCCAGGCCCAGTTGGCGCGGGTCAGGCCGCCAGCCAGCCGCAGGGTGGCCTGTGTCCCCATCAGTCGCAGCGGCTGGCCGAATCCCGGCAGCGCCCAGGGGCTGAGCAGGTGGGGCGCCAGCAGCCCGGCGGTGGCAAAGCTGGCCTCTTCGGCGGCCGCACTGCGTTGTTCAAACACCGTGACTTCGTGGCCGTCGCTGGCCAGTTCGTACGCGGTGGTGACGCCGACAATGCCGGCGCCCACGATGGCAATCTTCATGAATTTGGGTGTTTTTGGCTTGTAGCGCTAGTGAATAATGCGCTGGTAGCTATTATTTTTGTAGTGTTTGCTCGATCTGCAGGCTGATGTTGAGCACCGTGTCATCCCTGAGCGCCCCGTGCCAGACCATCAGCCCGACCGGGAGTTCCCCTTGCACGTGGCAGGGGAGCGACAGCGCACAGCCGTCCAGCAGATTGACCACACTGGTGTTGCGCAGCAGCAGGTTGTTGACGCGGAAGAACTCGGCATCGCGGGCGGAGTCCCGGGCCTTGTCCGCACCATCTGCAGGAGCGACATCGGACAGCAGTGGCGCCAGGATGGGCACGGTGGGGGACAGCAGGGCGTCGTACGGCTCCATGTCGGCGATCATGCGTGCAATCCATTGCTGGCGCGCCTGCAGCAGGTCGATGTATTCCCAGGCCATCAGCGTGGCCCCTTTTTCGATGCGCATGCGCACTCGGGGGTCGTAGCGGTCGCCTGCGCGCTGCAGCAGCTCGCGGTGCCAGGCGTAGGCTTCGGGGGCGGCAAAGCCGTAGGCGGGCTGCTCCAGCACGGCGGGCAATGCGATGGTGTAGATCTGTGCGCCCGCCTGGCGCAAAGCTTCCACACTACGCTCAAAGGCGCGCGCCACGGGGGCGTCGAGCCCTTCCAGGAAGAGGGTGGTCGGCACCGCCAGCCGGTACTGGGACAGCGGCGCCAGGCTGCGCGTCACGCGCCGGGCGGCCAGCACCTCGTGCGCCACGATGGCGTCGCGCACGGTGCGCGTCATGGCGCAGGCGGTGTCCAGGGTGGTGGACAGCGGCACGGCGCCGGCGGTAGGCACCAGCCGGGCGGTGTTCTTGAAGCCCACGATGCCGTTGAGCGCTGCAGGAATGCGGATGGAGCCACCGGTGTCCGATCCCAGCCCGATGAACGCCGCGCCAGTGGCCACCGATACCCCGGCGCCGGACGAAGACCCGCCGGGCACGCGGGGCGCGCTGGGCAGGGCGCCAAAGCGGGCATCCCAGGCAGCAGGCGTGCCGTAGTGGGGGTTGACGCCCACGCCAGAGAACGCGAACTCCACCATGTTGGTGCGGCCGATCAGGCTGGCGCCCGCTGCGCGCAGGCGGGCCACGGCCGGGCAGTCCTCGGCTACTGCGGGAGCGTCTGCGAGCGCGGTAGAGCCCGCCGGGGTGGGTTGGCCGGCCACGTCAAACAAGTCCTTCACCGACACCGCCAGCCCGGCCAGGGGCAGCTGGGCCACACCCGGCTGCACCGCCGTGGTGCGTGCCTCGTCAAACAGCGTGCGCACAAAGCTGTGGGTGTTGGGTGTGGCCTGGGCGGCGTCGATGCAGCGCTCGAGCTCGGCGGGCGCGGTGTTGGCGCCGTCCCGCAGTTGCTCACGGGTGGCGATCAGGTCAGGGAGCATGGGTGTGCTAGAATCTTTGGGTTTTGCTGGGAGCAGTGGTGCAAGGTTTGCACAACCGGCGTGGCCGCTGCGGCAAGACCAATCGCAAAGCAGCCCTGTCAAGGTGTTGCAGTGTTCGTGAGGATCACGGCACTGCAAATATTGGGGCTGATTTTAGACCTAACCTTTGGAGTATTTTTATGTCCGTTACCATGCGCGAAATGCTGGAAGCCGGTGTCCACTTCGGTCACCAAACCCGCTTCTGGAACCCCAAGATGGCCCCCTACATCTTCGGCCATCGCAACAAGATTCACATCATCAACCTGGAAAAGTCGCTGCCACTGTTCCAGGAAGCCCAAAAGTTCGCCAAGCAACTGGCTGCCAACCGCGGCACGATCCTGATGGTCGGCACGAAGCGCCAAGCCCGTGAAATCCTGGCCACCGAAGCGCAACGCGCTGGTGTGCCTTTCGTGGACCAGCGCTGGCTGGGCGGCATGCTGACGAACTTCAAGACCGTGAAGACCTCGATCAAGCGCCTCAAGGACATGAAGGCTCAGCAAGAAGCTGGCCTCGAGAACCTGAGCAAGAAGGAGCAACTGACGTTCTCCCGCGAAATCGAAAAGCTCGAAAAGGACATCGGCGGCATCCAGGACATGGCTGCTCTGCCCGACGCCATCTTCATCATCGACGTGGGTTTCCACAAGATCGCCGTGGCCGAAGCCAAGAAGCTGGGCATCCCGCTGATCGGTGTGGTTGATACCAACCACTCGCCCGAAGGCATCGACTACGTGATCCCTGGTAACGACGACTCGGCCAAGGCCGTGACTCTGTACGCCCGTGGCATCGCTGACGCGATCATCGAAGGCCGTGCCAACGCCGTGAATGAAGTCGTGAAGGCTGCAACCGCCGAGAGCACCGACGAATTCGTGGAAGTGCAAGAAGCCGCTGCCTGATAGCCCGGCTGCGCGATCCGTCGCGAACAAAAGCGGGGCCCCTGGTGAGCCCCCTTTTTTTTAGCCCGAATCTGAACTGACTGAACTGAATACTGAAGGAATAAAGATGGCTGCAATTACCGCAAGCATGGTGGCTGAACTGCGTGGCAAGACCGACGCCCCCATGATGGAATGCAAGAAGGCGCTGACCGAAGCCGACGGCGACATGGCCAAGGCGGAAGAGCTGCTGCGCGTCAAGCTGGGCACCAAGGCAGGCAAGGCCGCGTCGCGCGTGACTGCTGAAGGCGTGGTCGCCAGCTACATCGACGGAACCACGGGTGCTCTGGTCGAAGTCAACAGCGAAACCGACTTCGTTTCCAAGAACGACAGCTTCATTGCCATGGCCAACGCCGCTGCCAAGCTGGTGGCACTGCACAACCCCGCCACGGTGGAAGCCCTGGGTGCACTGCCCTACGAGCAAGACAGCTTCGGCCCCACGCTGGAAGATGTGCGCAAGGGCTTGATCGGCAAGATCGGTGAAAACATGTCGTTCCGCCGCTTCAAGCGCTTCAGCGGCTCCAATCTGGCAGCCTACCTGCACGGCTCGCGCATCGGTGTGGTCGTCGAGTTCGACGGTGACGCCACCGCCGCCAAGGACGTTGCCATGCACGTGGCCGCCATGAAGCCCGTGGCCCTGACCAGCGCCGATGTGCCTGCCGATCTGATTGCCAAGGAGCGCTCGGTCGCCGAAGGCAAGGCTGACGAAGCCAACAAGGAACTTGTGGCTGCCGGCAAGCCTGCACAAAGCGCTGAAATCACGGCCAAGCGCATCGATGGCGCGGTGCAGAAGTACCTCAAGGAAGTCTCGCTGGCCGACCAGGTCTTCGTGAAGGCTGCCGACGGCAAGCAAACCGTGGCCCAGATGCTCAAGGCTGCCAACACCAACGTGAAGGGCTTCACCCTGTACGTGGTGGGCGAAGGCATTGAGAAGAAGGTGGACGACTTTGCTGCTGAAGTGGCTGCCCAGGTGGCTGCTGCCAAGGCTGCTGCCTGATCGTTCCCTGTAACCACCCCACCAAAGCCTCGTACCACTTACTGGAGAAATTTCCCATGTCCAACGCTGCACCAGCCCATAAGCGCATTTTGCTCAAGCTGTCTGGTGAGGCGCTGATGGGGGATGACGCCTTCGGTATCAACCGCGCCACCATCGTGCGCATGGTCGAGGAGATCGCCGAAGTGACCCGCCTGGGTGTCCAGGTGGCCGTGGTGATCGGTGGGGGCAATATTTTCCGTGGTGTCGCCGGGGGCTCGGTCGGGATGGACCGTGCCACCGCCGACTACATGGGCATGCTGGCCACCGTGATGAACGCCCTGGCCCTGGCCGACGCCATGGACAAGCAGGGCCTGGTGGCCCGCGTGATGTCCGCCATTGCCATCGAGCAGGTGGTCGAGCCCTATGTGCGCCCCAAGGCGCTGCAGTATCTTGAAGAGGGCAAGGTCGTGGTCTTCGCGGCCGGTACGGGCAACCCGTTTTTCACCACCGACACAGCAGCTGCCTTGCGTGGCGCGGAAATTGGCGCCGAATTGGTGCTCAAGGCTACCAAGGTGGACGGCGTTTATACTGCCGACCCCCAGAAGGATCCCACGGCGACGCGCTACACCAAGCTCAGCTTTGACGAGGCCATGTCCCGCAATCTGGGCATCATGGACGCGACTGCCTTCGCTCTGTGCCGTGACCAGAAGCTGCCCGTGAAGGTGTTCTCCATCATCAAACACGGCGCCTTGAAGCGCGTGGTGATGGGCGAAGACGAAGGTACGCTGGTTTACGCTTGATCACGATGGAAAGGCCTGCATCGCATGCAGGTCGGCCCGAGGAGAAAACATGACGATTGCCGACATCAAGAAGACTGCTGAAACCAAGATGGACCAGTCCATCACCGCGTTCAAGAACAACCTGCAGAAGATTCGCACCGGTCGTGCCAATCCGGCCCTGCTCGATACGGTGCAGGTCGAGTATTACGGCTCCCTGGTTCCACTGAGCCAGGTGGCCAACGTGGCGCTGATCGATTCGCGCACCATCAGCGTGCAGCCCTGGGAAAAGGGCATGGGCGCCAAGATTGAAAAGGCCATCCGCGAAAGCGATCTGGGCCTGAACCCCGCCTCCATGGGCGACCTGATTCGCGTGCCCATGCCCCCCATGAGCGAAGAGCGCCGCAAGGAAATGACCAAGCTCGCGCGCAACGAGGGCGAGAGCGCCAAGATCGCCGTGCGCAACCTGCGCCGCGATGCCAACGAATCCGTCAAAAAACTGGTCAAGGACAAGCTGGCGTCCGAAGACGACCAGAAGCGCGCCGAAACGGAAGTGCAAAAGTTCACCGACAAGCACATCGCCGAGATCGACGCGCTGGTGGCCGCCAAAGAGCAGGAAATCATGGCGGTTTGAGCCCCCAGGGCTTGAACATTCCCATGTCTGTATCTCCGGTGGTGCCACACCACATTGCCATCGTCATGGATGGCAACGGCCGCTGGGCAACGCGTCGCTTTTTGCCGCGTCTGGCCGGCCACAAGCAAGGGGTTGACTCACTTCGCCGCTGCGCACGCGCTTGTGTGCAGCGCGGCGTCGGTGTGCTTACGGTGTTTGCGTTCTCTTCCGAAAACTGGAACCGCCCCGCCGACGAGGTCTCCGGCCTCATGGAGCTGCTGGCGATGGCGCTGGCGCGCGAGGTGCCCCAGCTCAAGAAAGACGGCGTGCGTCTTCATTTTGTGGGCGAACGTGGCAGCCTTTCGCCCAAGGTGCGAGACGGCCTGGGTCAGGCAGAAGCCGCCACGGCGGACAACACCCGCCTGGTGCTCAACGTCTGCTTCAACTACGGAGGCCGCTGGGACATCGCGCAGGCGGCTGCATCGCTGGCTGCCCGTGGCGAGCCCATCACCGAGGCCAGTCTGCACAATGCGATGGGATTGGCCCACGTGCCCGACCCCGACCTCGTGATCCGCACCGGGGGAGAAATGCGGATCAGCAACTTTTTGCTCTGGCAATCGGCATACTCCGAGTTCTTCTTCAGCGACCGACTGTGGCCCGATTTCGATGAGTCCGCCCTGGACGAGGCCATCGACGCCTTCAGCCGCCGCGAGCGCCGTTTTGGCAAAACCTCTGAACAGATTCTGTCCGCGCATCCTGATCCGATGCCGGGTTGAGAACCTGAACAGGTTCTGAAAGCCCCCATGCTTCAACAGCGCGTCATCACAGCCCTTGTTCTGCTGGCCATCTTGTTGCCCGCGCTTTTCTACGCCAACACCATACCGTTCACGCTGGTCGTGCTGGTTCTGATGGCTGCCGGGGCTTGGGAATGGGGTCGTCTGAGCGGCTTTGGCCAAGCAGGCTCCGTGGCGGTGGGTGTGGCCTGTGTGGCCTTGTGCGCCGGGTCGTGGGCGCTGGGCTGGGTCGATCGCCCGTTGACTGCCCTGTGGGTGGTGGGCGGCGGGCTGTGGGTCCTGGCGGCTGCCTGGCTGCTCAAGGCCGGAGTGCCCGGCTGGCCCCGCATACCAGCCGGTGTGCGTCTCGTGGCTGGCGTGCTTGCCTTGTGGCTCGCGTGGCTGGCCGTGGTGCAGGCCCGCAATGTGGGCATCAATTTTTTGCTGTCGGTGCTGCTGCTGGTGTGGGTGGCCGACATCTTTGCCTACTTTGCGGGGCGCGCATTCGGATTGCGGTTTACCAAGGGCAAGCTGGCGCCCTCGATCAGTCCCGGCAAGAGCTGGGAAGGTGTCTGGGGCGGCCTGGCAGGGGTGATGGTGATGGCTTTGGTTTGGGCGGCAGCGGATGCCCACTGGCAGGCGTCAGTGCCCAGTTTTTACAGCCGCATGGCGCAGCAGGGCTGGTGGTTGCTGGTGATTGCGGCGTTGTTCATGGTGACCATGAGCGTGTCGGGTGACCTGGTGGAGTCGCTCATCAAGCGCAGTGCCGGTGTCAAGGACAGCAGTGGCCTGTTGCCTGGGCACGGCGGCGTGCTCGACCGCGTGGATGCCTTGTTGCCCACACTGCCCCTCGCCATGATGCTCACGAGCCTGACAACCCTATGAAGAAACAACGACTCACCGTTCTCGGTTCCACCGGCTCCATCGGGACCAGCACGCTGGATGTGGTGGCGCGCCACCCTGAGCGCTTTGAGGTGTTTGCGCTGAGTGCGGCGACGCAAGTGGATCTCTTGCTGGCGCAGTGCGCGCAGTTTCGCCCGCGTTATGCTGTGATGGCCAGCGCCCCGCACGCTGCTGCCTTGGCTGAAAAATTGCAGGCCAATGGCCTTCCAACGCAAGTCATTCAATCGCAAGATGCTCTTGAAGTGATAGCGTCACACGATGAAGTGGATGCCGTGATGGCTGCCATCGTGGGGGCGGCCGGTCTTGCGCCCTGTCTGGCTGCGGCCCGCGCAGGCAAACGACTGCTGCTGGCCAATAAGGAGGCCCTGGTGGTGGGCGGCGGGTTGTTCATGCAGACCGTGCGCGACGGTGGCGCCACGTTGCTGCCCATTGACAGCGAACACTCGGCCATCTTTCAGTGCCTGCCAGAAGACCCTGCCACTTGGTCTGACCGTGTGGACAGCATCCTGCTCACGGCTTCGGGCGGCCCGTTCCGCAAGCGGGACCCTTCCACGCTGTCGCAGATCACCCCTGACCAGGCCTGTGCGCACCCCAACTTCTCGATGGGACGCAAGATTTCCGTGGATTCGGCCACGATGATGAACAAGGCCTTGGAGGTCATTGAGGCGCGTTGGCTGTTTGATCTGCACCCAGACCAGATCAAGGTGGTCATCCACCCGCAGCAGATCATCCACTCCATGGTGCAATTCAAGGATGCTTCCATCCTGGCGCAGTTGGGGACACCCGACATGCGAGTGCCCATTGCCTGCGGCCTGTCCTGGCCCGAGCGCATTACCAGCGGGGCCAGCAAGCTGGATTTCTCGACCCTGAGCGCCCTCGCGTTTGAAGACGCGGACGCCATTCGCTTCCCGGGCCTGCACCTGTCCTGGCAGGCGCTGAAGGCGGCCGAGGGGACCACTGCCGTGCTGAATGCGGCCAACGAGGTGGCGGTGGGCGCCTTTTTGTCGGGTCGGCTGCGTTTTGACCATATTCATGCGGTCAACATTGCAACTTTGGATGCAGTTTCGCCCTCCAAGCCCGATTCGCTCGCCGCGTTGCTGGATCTGGACACCCAGGCCCGCCATGCGGCTGAACATGTGGCGGGCCGTCTGGCTGCCTGACTGCCGGCCCACTCAGGAACCATCCATCCATGCTGCTTACTATCGCTGCCTTCATCGTCGCCCTCGGTCTTTTGATCGCAGTGCACGAATACGGGCACTACCGCGTGGCGGTGGCCTGTGGTGTCAAGGTATTGCGGTTCTCTGTGGGTTTCGGCAAGCCGCTATTGCGCTGGCAGCCCCAGGGGTCTCCCACGGAGTTTGTGCTGGGAGCCTTCCCATTGGGGGGCTATGTGCGCATGCTGGACGAGCGCGAGGCACCCGTTGCCGCAGAGGAGCGGCATCTGGCCTTCAACACCCAGCCCCTGCGCTCGCGAGCAGCCATCGTTGCGGCTGGGCCCATCGCCAATTTGTTGTTGGCAGTGCTGCTGTATTCGGTGGTGAACTGGAACGGTGTCGAGGAGCCCCGGGCCATTCTGGCAAGCCCGGTCGCAGGCTCTGTCGCACACAGTGCCGGTTTGCGGGGCGGTGAACTGGTAGAGCGCGCCGCGTTGGGGGCAGAAGACCTGGAGCCAGTTCGTTCGTTTGAAGACCTGCGGTGGCTGCTGACCCGCGGTGCGCTTGAGGGGCTGAACGTGCGTCTTGACGTCCAGTCCGCCCATGGTGCGGGCCATCGTGAGGTTGTACTCGACATGTCCCGGATCGACAGCCGTGAGGCTGATGCCCAGCTGTTTCGCAAGGTCGGCATCCTGGGACCTTGGACCCGCCCTGTGTTGGGCGAGGTCATGGCGCAAAGCGCAGCTGAGCGCTCTGGCCTGCGCCAAGGTGATGTGGTGCTCAAGGTGGGGCAGACCGATGTGGTGGACGGCCAGCAATTGCGCGAGTTGATCCGGCAGTCGGTGCGGGGCAACGAGCCATTGGCGCAGCCATGGCGCGTTGAGCGTGGTGGTCAGGTGATGACACTGGACGTGTTGCCCGAGGCTGTGACCGAACCGGCTAATACGGTGGGGCGCATTGGCGCCTACGTGGGAGCTGCACCAGAATTTGTCACGGTGGACTACGGGCTGGTCGATGGTCTGTGGGGTGGTGTGGTGAAGACCTGGGATGTGTCGCTGCTGACCCTGCGCATGATGGGTCGCATGGTGATCGGCGAGGCGTCGCTCAAGAACCTCAGTGGCCCCTTGACCATTGCCGACTACGCAGGCCGCTCAGCCAGCATGGGGCTGACGCAGTACCTCATCTTTCTTGCTCTGATCAGTGTGAGCCTGGGGGTGCTGAACCTGCTTCCGCTGCCAGTCTTGGACGGTGGGCACCTGATGTATTATCTTTGGGAGGGTGTCACGGGCAGGGGTGTGTCGGACGCATGGATGGAGCGATTGCAGCGTGGAGGCGTTGCTGTCCTGCTTGTCATGATGTCCATAGCTCTGTTCAACGATATCACCCGGCTCTTTGGCTAACACTTTTGCCGCGCTTGCCCTGCAATTGCGGCTCCCGCTTCATTCATGAAAAAACACATCAATCGCCTGGGCGTGCGTACCGCATCGGCCGTTGCAGCCATGATTTTTGCCGCCAATGCGGCATGGGCTCTGGAGCCATTCAAGGTGCAGGACATTCGCGTGGAGGGCTTGCAGCGTGTGGAGCCGGGTACCGTGTTTGCATCCATGCCCCTGCGGGTGGGTGACGACTACAACGATGAGAAAGGCGCCGCAGCAATTCGTGCGCTGTTCGGCCTGGGACTCTTCAAGGATGTGCGCCTTGAGGCCAGCGGCAACGTTCTGGTGGTGGTGGTCGAAGAGCGCCCCACCGTCGCCGACGTGGACTTTGCCGGTGCCCGTGAATTCGACAAAGATGCGCTCAAAAAAGCCATGCGCGAGGTGGGCCTGACGGAAGGGCGTCCTTATGACAAGGCGCTCACCGACCGCGCCGAACAAGAGCTCAAGCGCCAGTACATCAACAAGAGCCTGTATGGCGCCGAGGTGGTGACCACGGTCACGCCCATCGAGCGCAACCGCGTGAACCTGACCTTCACGATCACGGAAGGTGAGCCCGCACGCATCAAGGAAGTGCGCATCGTGGGCAACAAGGCGTTCAGTGAATCCACGCTCAAGGGCCTGTTCGACCAGGACACAGGGGGCTGGCTGAGCTGGTACACCAAGTCCGATCGCTACTCGCGCACCAAGCTCAACGCCGACCTTGAAACCCTGCGCTCGTATTACCTGCAGCGCGGCTACCTGGAGTTCCGTGTGGACTCGACGCAGGTCGCCATCTCGCCGGACAAGCAGGACATCTCCATCACCGTGAATGTGACGGAAGGCGAACGGTATGTGGTGTCGGGCGTGAAACTCGAAGGCAACTATCTGGACCGCGAGGACGAGTTCAAGTCGCTGGTGACCATTCGCCCCGGCGAGCCCTACAACGCGGACCAGGTGACTGAAACCACCAAGGCGTTTTCCGAATACTTTGCCCGCTTTGGTTTTGCGTTTGCCCGCGTGGAGGCTGTGCCCGAAATCGATCGTGAGAACAATCGCGTCAATTTTGTGCTGCAAGCCGAACCAGCACGCCGCGCCTATGTGCGCCGTATCAACGTCAGTGGCAACAACCGCACGCGTGACGAAGTCATTCGCCGTGAGTTCCGCCAGTACGAGGCCTCCTGGTACGACGGCGACAAGATCCGCCTCTCCCGCGACCGCGTGGACCGCCTAGGCTTCTTCACGGAAGTGAACGTGGAAACCCAGGAAGTGCCTGGCTCTCCCGACCAAGTCGATCTGGTGATCAACGTGGCTGAAAAGCCCACCGGCTCGTTGCAACTGGGCGTGGGTTTTTCCAGCGCTGAAAAAGCGTCTCTCTCGTTCGGTATCAAGCAGGAAAACATCTTCGGCTCGGGCAACTACCTGGGCATCGACGTCAACACGAGCAAGTACCGGCGCACGCTGGTGTTCAGCACCACCAACCCGTACTTCACGCCCGAAGGCATCTCGCGCACGCTCGATGTGTACTACCGCACCGATAAGCCGTACGAAGACCAAGGGGGCAACTACCAGCTGGTTACCACCGGGACCTCCGTGCGTTTTGGCGTGCCTTTCAGCGAGACCGATACGGTGTTCTTTGGCGGCGGGCTGGAGCAAACCCGCATCAAGCCCGGCACGAACATCCCGGCCACCTACCTGTTTTACGCAGACAAGTTCGGCTACAGCAGCACCTCGATTCCGTTGACTGTGGGCTGGTCCCGTGACGACCGGGACAGCGCCTTGGCGCCCAACTCCGGCCGTTACCAGCGCCTCAATTCCGAATGGTCTGTGGCGGGCGATGCCCGCTACGTGCGGGCCAACTATCAGTACCAGCAATACATCCCCCTCAACAAGCGCTTCACCATTGCGTTCAACGGCGAGGCCGGTTATGGCAAGGGCTTGAACGGCCGTCCGTTCCCGGTATTCAAGAACTTCTACTCGGGCGGCCTGGGCTCCGTGCGTGGTTTCGACCAGGGCACCCTGGGGCCGCGTGATGTGACCGGGGCCTCGTTGGGTGGGCCCAAGAAGATCACGCTGAACACCGAGCTGATTGCTCCGTTCCCGGGTGCTGGCAATGACCGGACCCTGCGTGTGTTCACGTTCCTGGACGTGGGCAATGTGTACGGCGAAAACGACAAAGTTACCTTCAGTGACATGCGTGCCTCCGTGGGCTTGGGTCTGAGCTGGATTTCGCCGCTCGGTCCCTTGCGTTTGGCGTTTGCGCAGCCAGTGCGCAAGTTCGCCGGCGATAGAATCCAGAAACTGCAATTCCAGATTGGAACGTCTTTCTAATGAAATCCTTTTCTCGCCATCTCTCCGTGGCCTTGCTGCTCGGCACCGTTGCCATCGCAGCCCCTGCACAAGCGCAAGAGTTCAAAGCCGGTTTCGTCAACACCGATCGCATCTTCCGAGAAGCCACCACAGCCAAGGCTGCGCAGGCCAAGCTGGAGCAGGAGTTCTCCCGTCGCGAGAAAGAACTGGTGGATCTGGGCAACACCCTGAAGACTGCCAGCGACAAGTTTGAGCGTGAAGCACCCACCATGGCGGAGAGCCAACGCACCGCGCGCCAGCGCCAGCTGGTGGACCAGGACCGCGACTTTCAGCGCAAGCGCCGTGAATTCCAGGAAGACCTGAGCGCCCGCAAGAACGAAGAGCTGTCGCAAGTGCTGGAACGCGCCAACAAGGTGGTCAAGCAGGTGGCCGAGGCCGAAAAATATGACGTGATCCTGCAAGAGGCCGTCTACATCAACCCCAAGCACGACATCACCGACAAGGTGATCAAGGCCCTGAATGCCGCTGCTGCTGCCAAGTAAGCCGCTGCGCAAGACAGGTGGCGCGTGAGCAGCTTGCTTCTCGGGCACATTGTTGATGCGCTCGGTGGTTCGCTGGAAGGGGGTGCGCGGGAAACCGTCATCGCCCGCATTGCGCCACTGGAGGTTGCGGGCCCGGGAGACCTCAGTTTCCTGAGCAATCCCCGCTACCAACAGCAACTGGCCGCCTCCCGGGCGGCCTGTGTCATTGTGGCGCCTGCCATGCGCGACGCCGCATTGGCGCGGGGGGCCTGCATCGTGGCCGACAACCCCTACGTGTACTTCGCCCGAGCTACCCAGTTGTGGCGGCAGCGCAATACGCCCGCGCGGTCGTCCGGTGTGCACCCCAGCGCAGTGGTTGATCCCTCGGCGCAGGTCCACCCCTCGGCCACCATCGGTCCGCTGTGCGTGATTGAGCGGGGCGCCTCGGTGGGCGCAGATACCGTGCTCAAGTCGCGCGTCACCGTGGGCGAGGGCTGCAGCATCGGCGCGCGTTGCATCGTCCATGCGGGCGTGGTCATTGGCGCTGATGGTTTCGGTTTTGCGCCGGAGAACGGGCAGTGGGTCAAGATCGAGCAACTGGGTGCCGTGCGCATTGGAGATGACGTCGAGATTGGCGCCAACACCTGCATCGACCGGGGTGCGCTGCAGGACACGGTGATCGAAGACGGCGTGAAGCTCGACAACCTGATCCAGATCGGGCACAACGTGCGCATCGGCAAGCACTCGGCCATGGCTGGGTGTGTAGGCGTGGCGGGCAGCGCCACCATCGGGGCGCATTGCACGGTGGGCGGTGGTGCCATCGTGTTGGGGCACCTGGAGCTGGCTGACAACGTGCACATCTCGGCCGCGACGGTGGTCACCCGATCTCTAACGCGGCCTGGCCAGTACACCGGCATGTTCCCCATCGACGACAATGCGCGCTGGGAAAAAAACGCTGCCACACTCAAACAATTGCACAGCCTGCGCGAGCGCATCAAGGCGCTGGAGCTGGCCCTCAAGGCGGCATGAACGGAAGAACAACTCGATGATGGATATTCACGCAATTCTCAAACAACTGCCCCACCGCTACCCGTTTTTGCTGGTGGACAAGGTGATCGAGTTAGAGAGCAACACCCGCATCAAGGCCATCAAGAACGTCACGTTCAACGAGCCCTATTTCATGGGGCATTTCCCCGGCCGTCCGGTGATGCCGGGTGTGTTGATCCTGGAGGCATTAGCCCAGGCCGCCTGTTTGCTGTCCTTTGACGCAATGGGCAAGGTGCCCGATGAGAACAACATCTACTACTTTGTCGGTATCGATGGCGCGCGTTTCAAGCGCCCCGTGGAGCCTGGCGACCAGCTGATCCTGACCATCACCATCGACCGCGTGCGCGGTGGAATCTGGAAGTTCAAGGGCGTGGCCAGCGTGGGCGAAGAGGTGGCTTGCGAGGCCGAACTCATGTGCACCATGCGCGCTGTGGGTTGACCGGTTCAGACCTGTTGGATCGTGAGCAATATCCACCCCACAGCCCTTGTTGCTGACGGTGCCCGCCTGGACCCTACGGTCACGGTGGGGCCTTACACAGTCATTGGCGAACACGTGACCATTGGTGCGGGCACCACGGTCGGCGCGCACTGTGTGATCGATGGGCACACCACGATTGGTGCTGACAACCGCATCTTCCAGTTCAATTCCATCGGCGCCATCCCGCAGGACAAGAAGTACGCGGGCGAGCCGACCGAACTGGTCATCGGCGACCGCAACACCATCCGCGAGTTCTGCACGCTGAACCTGGGCGTGCCCCAGGCCGGCGGCATCACCACTGTGGGCCATGACAACTGGATCATGGCTTACACCCACATCGCGCACGATTGCCATGTGGGCAACCACACCACGCTGGCGAACAACACCACGCTGGCAGGGCATGTGCACCTGGGCGACTGGGTGACGGTGGGCGGGCTCACCGGCATTCACCAGTTCGTCAAGATTGGTGCCCACGCGATGGTGGGCTTTGCCAGTGCGGTCTCGCAGGACGTGCCGCCTTTCATGCTGGTGGATGGCAATCCCTTGGCGGTGCGCGGCTACAACGTGGTGGGGCTGCGCCGCCGTGGCTTTTCGGCCGAGCGCATTGCGGCGGTCAAGCAGATGCACAAGCTGATTTATCGGCAGGGCCTGACGCTGGAGGCTGCGCGTGCCGCTATTGCAGAGTTGGCGCAGTCCGCACCGCAGGCCGGTGACGATGCGGCGATGATGGAGCGGTTCCTGGCCGACGCCACGCGCGGCATTGCGCGCTGAGGGCTTGGCGATGGCAGATTCCCCCCGCGTCGCCATGGTGGCGGGCGAGACGTCGGGCGACTTGCTGGCGGGCTTGCTGATCGATGGCATGCAGGCGCATTGGTCCGGGCTGCAATCCTGCGGCATTGGCGGGCCGCAGATGGCGCGCCGCGGTTTTACTGCCTGGTGGCCCAGCGACAAGCTGGCAGTGCACGGCTACAGCATGGAGGTGCTGCGCCGGCTGCGCGAGCTGCTGGGCATTCGCAAACAACTGCGCGAGCGCCTGCTCAAGGACCGCCCCGACGTGTTCATCGGTGTGGATGCGCCCGATTTCAACCTGGGCCTGGAGGCCGATTTACGCGCGGCCGGCATCAAGACCGTGCATTTTGTGTGCCCGTCCATCTGGGCCTGGCGTGCGGATCGCGTCGACAAGATTCGCCGCAGCGCGGACCATGTGCTGTGCATCTTCCCGTTTGAGCCAGAGCTGCTCGCGCAGCACGGCATTGCCGCCACCTACGTAGGTCACCCGCTGGCGGGCGTGATTCCCATGGTGCCGGACCGTGCAGCCGCGCGTGCGCAATTGGGTCTGAAGGATGAGGACGAAGTCCTGGCCATCCTTCCTGGGAGCCGCTCCTCCGAGATCCAGTACATTGCCCAGCCATTCTTTGAGGCTGCAGCGCTAGTGTTTAAAGCACGACCAGCTATTAAATTGATAGTGCCTGCAGTGCCCGCACTGCGTGATCGCATCGAGCAGTTGGCGCGCGCGTGCGGTCTGGGCAATGCCTTGCAAATCACCACGGGCCAGTCGCACACGGTGCTCGCAGCGTGTGATGCCACGTTGATTGCCAGCGGCACCGCGACGCTGGAGGCCGCGCTCTTCAAGCGGCCCATGGTCATCGGCTACCACATGCACCCGCTCAGCTGGTGGCTCATGCGCCGCAAGCAGTTGCAACCCTGGGTGGGCCTGCCCAACATCCTGTGCCGCGAGTTTGTGGTGCCCGAGCTGATCCAGGACGCCGCTACGCCCCAGGCGCTTTGCGCAGCCACGCTGGACTGGCTGGACGCAAAGCGCCAAGATCCCCGAAAAATTGCAGCCCTGGAGCAGCGCTTTACGGCGCTGCACGAGAGCCTGCTGCGCAACACCCCCCAACTGGCTGCCGATGCGATCCAGAAAATCCTCGCTCCCGCAGCCTGAGCAGGCCTGCCTGCCCTGGCACCCGCCCGGCCTCGTGGCTGGCGTGGATGAGGCTGGCCGTGGCCCCCTGGCCGGGCCCGTGGTGGCAGCGGCTGTGATCCTGGACGACCTGCACCCGATTGCAGGCTTGGCCGACTCCAAGAAACTCACGGCCGCGCGGCGTGAAAAGCTTTACGACGAGATCCGCGCCAAGGCCCTGTGCTGCAGCATCGCCGAGGCCAGCGTCGAAGAGATCGACCAGCTCAACATCCTGCAGGCCACGCTGCTGGCCATGCGCCGTGCCGTCATGGGGCTGCGGCTCAAACCGGCGATGGTGCTGGTGGATGGCAACCGGCTGCCCGTGCTGGATGTTCCGGCGGAAGCCATCGTCAAGGGCGATGCGCTGGTGCCTGCCATCTCGGCGGCCTCCATCCTTGCCAAGGTGCACCGCGACCGCTGGTGCGCGCAGGTGCATGACGAGTTTCCGCAGTACGGCTTTGCCGGCCACAAGGGGTACGGCACGGCCGTGCACATGGCCGCCTTGCGCGAGCACGGTGCCTGCATTTACCACCGGCGCTCGTTTGCGCCGGTGGCCCAGAACCTGCGCGCCGGATCCTGACCGCGCGCTGAAAATTTGCCATGACCTCCTCGTCCGTGACCGCCATCCATTCCCGCGATAACACCTTCGTCAAGGACTTGCGCCGTTTGGCTCAGGATACGACGGCGTACCGCAAGCAGGGCCGTGTCTGGCTCGAAGGAGACCATCTGTGCCGCGCCGCGCTGGCGCGGGGGCTGCGGGCATCGGTGGCAGTGTTTTCGGAGTCTTTTTGGCCGCAGGCGCAGGTGGAATATGCCCAGGCAGCTACAAAATTCATAGTCCTTGCCGATGCACTGTTTGCGGACGTGAGCGGGCTGGAGTCGCCCGCCTCGATGGGCTTTATCCTGGACTTGCCCGCACCGGCTTCACTCCAGCCCAATGCGCCCACCGTGGTGCTGGACAGGGTGCAGGACGCGGGCAATGTGGGTTCCATCCTGCGCAGCGCCTCGGCGTTCGGGTTCCGCCAGGTGGCCGCCATCAAGGGAAGTGCCGCGCTGTGGTCGCCCAAGGTCTTGCGGGCTGGCATGGGGGCGCATTTCGCGCTGGATCTGATTGAGGGGCTGGCGCTGGATGATCTTGCCGCGCTGCAGGTGCCGCTGCTGGTCACCAGCTCGCATGCGGGTGACTTCCTGCACCGCGCCGCCTTGCCCTGGCCCTGCGCCTGGGTGATGGGCCACGAAGGGCAGGGCGTCAGCCCGGCTCTGGAAGATAGGGCTTCTTTGCGCATCCGCATCGCCCAGCCCGGTGGCGAGGAGTCGCTGAACGTGGCGGCGGCTGCGGCCATCTGCCTGCACGCGAGCGGAGCAGGGCGCTGAGCCTGTCCGCGCCCGCCACGGTGCCATGGGCGCTTGGGGTGAGCCTTGGTCCCGCAGCTCATAGACGTTGGTACCAGGGTTATGCAAGGCATGCATTGCGGAGGTGTCAGCGACGGAGGGTATAATCGGGAGCTTTTCTCGCAACAGCGTCGCCCGACCGCACCCAAAGCAACAACCTATCTGAGAGCAGCCATTGGCACCATCGCGCTTCGAGTGTGCGAGTGGTCTGCAGGCGCCGGGCGACCGTAACCATCCGGAGAACCCAGTGCTTTTGTCTCTCAAGGGAAACTTCCCGCCCGCCATCCTGGCGCTCGCAGACGGCACGGTCTTTATCGGTAACTCGATCGGTGCCACCGGCACCACGGTCGGTGAAGTGGTGTTCAACACCGCCATCACCGGCTACCAGGAAATCCTCACCGACCCCAGCTACTGCCAGCAGATCGTCACCCTGACGTATCCGCACATCGGCAATTACGGCGTCAATGCGGAAGACATCGAAGCCGACAAGGTCCATGCTGCAGGCCTGATCATCAAAGACCTGCCCCTTCTGGCCAGCAACTTCCGATCCACCGAAACGCTTTCGCAGTACCTCGTGCGCGAAAAGACGGTGGCCATTGCCAACATCGACACCCGCAAACTCACCCGCCTGCTGCGCGACAAGGGTGCGCAGAACGGCGCCATCCTGGGCCTGGCGGCTGGTGAGGCTGTGACGCAGGCGCGCATCGACGAAGCCCTGGCGGCTGCCAAGGCCGCGCCCAGCATGAAGGGTCTGGACCTCGCCCAGGTGGTGACCACCCCATCGACCTACACCTGGGACCAGACCGAGTGGAAGCTGGGCGAAGGCTATGGCACACAGGCTGCTCCGCGCTTCCACGTGGTGGCATACGACTTCGGCGTCAAGAAGAACATCCTGCGCATGCTGGCCGAACGTGGCTGCAAGCTCACCGTGGTGCCCGCCAAGACGCCCGCGGCCGACGTGCTGGCGATGAAGCCGGATGGTGTGTTCCTGTCCAATGGCCCTGGTGACCCCGAGCCC
>NZ_JBGFFF010000036.1:0-33507 GCF_056175785.1 Acidovorax sp. LjRoot204 | reverse complement strand
CTGTACGCCATGCCGCCCTATGCGCTCGACGACGAGGCCGTGCAGAGCCTTGCCAGCGGCGCGCTCGATGCGCTGAACGCCACCCTGCAGGAGGAAAGTTGATGATGGGATGTTTTGTGACCGGCACCGACACCRGTGTCGGCAAGACGCTGGTGTCCGCAGGGCTGCTACACGCTCTGGCGCGCCACCACCGCCGCGTGGTGGGCATGAAGCCCGTGGCGGCTGGCCTGGTGCCCTGGGGGGACGACTGGGCCAGTGAAGATGCGATTGCGCTGCGCTCGGCCTCTACCCTGGCCGTGCCGCCAGCGCTGGACAACCCCGTGCTGCTGCCCGACCCACTCTCGCCCCACATCGCGGCGGCGCGGGCGGGTGTGCAGATCGACATCGCTGCCATCGTCGCCAGCTACCAAACGCTGGCCGCTCAGGCCGACGCCGTGGTGGTGGAGGGGGCAGGCGGCTTTCATGTGCCGCTCACCGATACGCTGACTGGCGCAGACCTTGCCCAGGCCCTGGCCTTGCCGGTGGTGCTGGTGGTGGGTTTGCGGCTGGGCTGCCTGAACCATGCGTTGCTGACCGCCGAGGCCATCCGTGCGCGGGGCCTCACGCTGGCGGGCTGGGTGGCCAACCGGGTGGACCCCGACATGGAGGCGGTGGAGGACAACATTGCCTACCTGCGTACCCGGCTGGGTGCACCGCTGCTGGCCGATGTGCCGCACCAGGAGCTACCCGAACCCGGCAGCCTGGTGTTTGATTTGCCCAAGGGCTGGCGATGACAAGCGCCGCGGCACCACAAACGTCCTGGCTCGACGAGATCCCCGCGCGCCTGGCCGACATCGAACGCGCCCACCTGCTGCGCCGCCGCCGTGTGGTGCAGCCCGCCAGCGGTGCCCGCCTGCTGGTGGACGGCCGGCCCATGCTGGCCTTTTGCAGCAACGACTACCTGGGCCTGGCCGGCCACCCTGCGCTGGCCGAAGCCACGCGCGAGGCCACACACCACTATGGCGTGGGCTCGGGCGGCTCGCCGCTGGTCAGCGGCCACAGCGCTGCCAACGATGCGCTGGAGCACGATCTGGCGGCCTATGTACAACTGCCCAGGGCCCTGTACTTCTACGCGGGCTATGCCACCAACACCGGCATCATCCCCGCGCTGGTGGGTGACGGCGATGCGCTGTTCTCCGATGCACTCAACCACGCCTGCCTGATCGACGGTGCCCGCCTGTCGCGCGCCACCATCCACCGCTATCCCCACGCCGACCTGGCAGCGCTGGAAGCGCAGCTTGCCGCCAGCCCCTCAAGGCGCAAGCTGGTGATCAGCGATGCGGTGTTCAGCATGGACGGCGATCTCATCGACATCCCAGCCCTGCTCGCGCTGTGTGAGCGCTACGACGCGCTGTTGTTGCTGGACGATGCCCACGGCTTTGGCGTGCTGGGCCCCCAGGGGCGCGGCAGCCTGGCACAGGCGGGGCTGACGGGCCCCCACGCCTCGCGCCGCGTGCTGTACATGGCCACGCTGGGCAAGGCAGCGGGCGTGGCGGGCGCTTTTGTGGCCGGCGATGCAGCCCTCATCGAATGGCTGCTGCAAAAAACGCGCACCTACATCTTTGCCACCGCCGCGCCACCGCTGCTGGCAAGCGCACTGCGCCAAAGCCTGCAGCTCATGGAGGAAGCCGACGACCGGCGCGCGCACCTGGACGGACTCATCGCGCAACTGCGCCAAGGCCTGTCCACATTGCCTGCATCGCTGGGCTGGCACCTGCTGCCGTCGCACACCCCCGTGCAGGCCCTGATCATCGGCAGCAACGAAGCGGCGCTGGCGGTGATGGAAGGCCTGCGCGCCAAAGGACTGTGGGTGCCTGCCATCCGCCCGCCCACGGTGCCAGCGGGCACGGCGCGGCTGCGCATTGCGCTGTCCGCCGCACACACCACCGACGATGTGGCGCAACTGCTGGCCGCGCTGCATGCGCTGGCGACACCGTTGGTGAGTCGTTGACAAGCCGCAGTACCATGCACAGCCCAGGCGCCCTGCCAGTGCAGGCCCTCCCCTATCCTTCCAGCGAGACGATTCCATGCCCCACCTGACCATCGAATACTCGGCCAACCTGCCCCACTACCCCGAAGCCGAAACGTTGACGGCCCTGAACGCCGCCCTGTGCGCCCATCCCCAGGTGCAGGACGAGGCAGATCTGAAGACGCGCTTCATCGTGGCCGACAGCTTCGAGATCGGCATCGCGCCCGCCAACCGCGCCTTTGTGCACGCACAGCTGCGCCTGCTGTCAGGCCGCACGCCCGAAGCCAAGAAGGAGCTGTCCGACCTCATTGCCGCGGTGCTGCGCGAGCGCACCCCCAAGCCCCAGGGCGTGATGGTGCAATTGAGCGTGGAGATCGTCGATATGGACCGGGGCTCGTACGCCAAAGAGCGGCTCTGACGCTGCGCTCCTGCCCCCGCCTCAGGCCCCGTCGCCTGCGTTGCCGGTGATGGGCTGCACGATGCCCGTGATGTAGCTGGAACAACTCGGGGCCGTCAGTAACACGTAGGCGGGCGAGATCTCCTCGGGTTGCGCCGGGCGGTCCAGACGCGTTATGACGCCAACCTTTTCCAACTCTTCGGCCGGGCGGTCCGCCGGGATCAGCGGTGCCCACACCAGCCCTGGCGCCACCGCTTTCACGCGGATTCTCCGGTCGGCCAGTTTTGCGCCAGCACCTTGTTAAAGGGCATGGATTGCACGCTTGGTGGCTGGGAGCGAAGGGGACGGAGGCGGTCACGGCGGAATGTCTTTCTGCCGAGAGGCGCTTCAGGTCAACCGGAGCCAAAAAAGGGGCGCCTGGACTTCCAGGCCAGTGCGCCCACGGCGGTACGGACGGCGAGTTCAACGACCGGGCCGGGACAGTACACACTGCCCCGGCCCGGCCGCGTCAGTCGCAGCAACGGTCAGCTGGCATCCTTGGACTTGCCGGTGTTGCCCTGGTTCCCGCCAGACGCAGTGCTGGATGCGCTCTGGGAGCCCGCACCTTTCTGGTTCTGCTGGCCGGGCTGCTGCTGGCCCGAACTGCCGCTGGTGCGGCTGGAGCGCCACTGGCTGAAGTCATCCGAGAACTTCTGGTAGCGCTCCTTGCGCCAGCTGTCGTAGTCGTCATCCAGCATGCGCAGTTGCTCATCGCGCCACTGCTGGTAGTCGGGATCGCGGTGGCCCCGGCTCTGCTGGGCGGGCGGTGCATTGCGGGTGAAACCATAGGCGTTGCCGTAGCCACCCTGGCCGCGTTCATCATCGCGATAGGGCGAGGCAAAACGCCCTTCGTCATCGCGAAAGCMCTGGCTCTCGTACGGGGCGCCCCAGGCCTGGTGCTGACGGCCGGGGCCGTTGTCGTAGCCCGAGCGGCCCTGAGGCCCATACGCGCCAAAGCTCTCACGCCCGGTGCGTGGGTAGCCCTGCGATTCGCCACGGCTGCGGTTCAGGCCGTACTGGCCGTAACGTTCCTGGCCGTAACGTTCCTGGCCATAGCGTTCTTGCTCATAGCGTTCTTGCTCATAGCGTTCTTGCTCATAGCGGTCGCTGCGGTCATTGCGGTTCTCGAACTCCTGGCGGTAACCACCAGGGCTGCTGCCGCGATGGTCTTCGCTGCCGTAGCCCTGGTGGTCACCGCGCTCGGTAAAGCGCATGTCGTCGGCATCGCGGCCCATGCCATGGCGGGAAAAGTTGCTGTCGTCGCTGTCTCTGTAGCCCATGGTGTTCTCCTTGCGGTCAATGGGAATATCAAAAGTTGAAAGTGAATAGGAATGAAAGGGTGCGGCTGGCCACATGCTGTTGTGGCCCGCCCGGTCTCAAGGCTGGCTCTTGTGCGAATCGCGGCTGCCTTGCTGCTTCTGGTCGCGGCCCTGCGCGTGTGTGTCGGCGTCGTTGCGGGCACCTTGCTGGCGGTGGGTGTTGCCGCCCGTGCTCTGCTCGGCCTGCTGCTGCCCGGCGGGCGACTGGCGCTGAGACGAAGGGGTGTTGGGCTGGTTCTGCGGGTTGTTTTGAGACATGGTGGCTCCTGTCGAAGTGGTTGAACAAAGGTGGCACACAAAGCCTGCAAAGGCGTCTTGTGTGGGTTCATGTTCGAGGGGCACCGCAGCGCTTTTTGTAGGCCGTGTCCTATAGGCCTGTGGGCCAGGTGCGATGCGGTGTAAGCAAGCGCACAGCAGGTAGCGGGATGCAAAAGGGGGCATTTGCCAGACCGCAGCAACAGGCCTTGCCAGCCCGGTGCAGTCAGGCTGTGCGGGCGCCATGGCAAGCACCCACAGTCCGGGCAAGCAGCGTCACATCCTGATGCACAGGATGCGCGTTGGCACGCTCGGCCCCCTGACTGAACGACCACCGAAGGCAACACACCCACGGCCTGATCCATTGCGCTGAACGGCCCCTGCGGCGGCCGCCAAACACCTGGGGCGGCTCGCCAACAGGGAGGTTGCGAGAAAAGGACTGGCTACGCGTCCAGCGTGGCGTCCAGCCAGCCGCGCAGGCTGTTGATGAACGCCCAGCCTTGCACGCGGGGGATGTCGGCCACGCGCAGCACGGCCTCCACCACGTGGCCGTCCTGCAGTGCCACGGCGCGGCCCACTCCGGGCAGCAGGCCGCAGGACAGGGGCGGCGTCACCCAGCGCCCATCGACGAGCGCGGCGATGTTGCCGAAGGTGCCTTCGGTGATCTCGCCCGCCTCGTTCCACAGCACCGTGTCGAACACGCCGGGGGTGGTGGGTGCAAACGCCGCGTAGTGCGCGCGCCGCGTGGTCTTGTAGCGCACAAACTCGCTGTGTGCGGCCGCAAAGGGGCGCGGCGCCAGTTGCAGGCGCACAGGCACTGCCGTGGTCTGCAGCGCAAAGGCCTCGGCGCGGGCGCTGCCATCCGCCGCCAGCAGCAGGCGCACCCGCCAGTCGCCATCGCGGTGTTGCAGGGCGGCAATCTGCAGCTCCTGGCGCACCGCATGGGCGTTGAACACAAAGCCGAAATGCGCAGCCGCCTCGCCCATGCGGCGCACATGCTGGTCGGCGTGCACGAATTTGCCGTGGTGCAAGCCCAGGGTTTCGAGCACCTCGAACGGAGCGCTGGCCCGCTCGACAAAGGCGCGCTTGTGGTGCCACTCGGCCCATTCGGCGCCCGCCCCGGCACCCGAGGTGATGCCGCTGCCAATGCCGCAGGTGGCTTTGGCAACGCCGGGGGAGGTATCCGCACCCGTACCCACGCCACGCAGCACCACGGTGCGGATGGGCACATTGAACGTGGCCGCCACCGGGTGCAGGCCGTCCGGCCCCGCCGCCCCGCCAGGCCGCACCACACCCACCGCGCCGCAATACACACCGCGCGGCGCGGGCTCCAGCGCGCGGATCATCTGCATGGCGCGCACCTTGGGCGCCCCCGTGACGGAGCCACAAGGGAACAGCGCCGCAAACACATCCGTCAGCGTGGTGCCGGGCCGCGTGCGCGCCGTCACGTCCGAGGTCATCTGCCACACCGTGGGCAAGGCCTGCGTGGCAAACAGCGCAGGCACCTGCACGCTGTGCGGCAGCGCAATGCGCGACATGTCGTTGCGCAGCAGGTCCACGATCATCACGTTCTCGGCACGCTCCTTGGGCGCCGTGCGCAGGTGCTCGGCCTGCTGCGCGTCCTGCTCGGGGGTGGCGCCGCGCGGGGCCGTGCCCTTCATCGGGCGGGCCAGCAGGGTGCCGCCTTCAGGCGCGTCCAGCCAGTCAAAAAACAGCTCGGGCGACACCGACAGCACTTGCTCGTCACCCGCCTGCAGGTAAGCGGCATAGCCCCCGGGCTGCGCGCGCAACAGTGCAGCAAACAGGGCCTGCGGCGAGCCCTGCAGCGTGCCGCGAAAGGGCGCGGTGTAGTTGACCTGGTACAGCTCGCCCGCCGCGATGGCCTGCTGGATCTGCGCCAGTGCGGCGTCAAACGCCTCGCGCTCGGGGCTGTCGTCCCACACCACCTGCGCAGGGGTTGCCGCTGCCGCCGCATCCGCCGCGTCGTCGGTCCCGGGCTGGGGCGCGTCGTACACGGCGAACCAGGCCAGCGGGCCGTCGGCCGCATGGGTCTGCAATGCGGCATCAAAGGCCGGGGCGGCCTCGTAGCGCACGTGGCCCACGCACCAGCGTCCTTGCTGTGCGGCGGCAAACACGGCGTCGAGCACACCGCGCACCTCGTGCAGTGCCTGGGCCACCAGCACCTCGCGCGGGGTCTCGAAACGGTGGCGCAGGCGCGCGGCGCCTGCGCTCAGCGGCTGGGTGAAGTCAATGTGGCAACTAGAAGTCAAAGCAGGCGGAGGCGCTAGTGGATCATGCGCCTTCAGCTATCAAAACATGAGCAAACATCAACGCGTCGTGCGCACTCAGGCAGCGCCCAGGTGGGGCAACAGTGCGCCGGTGGGCTGACCGTTCTTGAGCGCCGCCGTGAAGGCCAGCATGCGGTCAATCGGCTGGCGCGCACGCGGAATCAGTGCAGGGTCCACGTGCACAGCGTTGGCACCGGTCTCCAGCACCCGGGCCACATCGGCCAGGCCGTTCATCGCCATCCAGGGGCAGTGCGCGCAGCTCTTGCAGGTGGCGCTGTTGCCCGCCGTGGGCGCTTCGTAGAAGTTCTTGCCAGGGTTGAGCGTGCGCAGCTTGTGCATCATGCCGKTGTCGGTGGCCACGATGAATTCGGTGGCGTCCATCTCGCGCGCGGCTTTGAGGATGGCGCTGGTGGAGCCCACGGCGTCAGCCAGGGCCACCACGTCGGCGGGGCTTTCGGGGTGGACCAGCACCTTGGCATGCGGGTGCTGCTGCTTGAGCAGCTCCAGCTCCAGTGCCTTGAACTCGTCGTGCACGATGCAGGCACCGTTCCAGAACACCATGTCTGCGCCCGTCTCACGCTGGATGTAGGCGCCCAGGTGGCGGTCGGGCGCCCACAGGATTTTCTGGCCTGCGGCCTTGAGGGCGCTCACGATGTCGAGCGCACAGCTCGATGTGACGAGCCAGTCCGCGCGCGCCTTCACGGCCGCGCTGGTGTTGGCGTAGACCACCACGGTGCGGTCGGGGTGCTGGTCGCAGAACGCGCTGAATTCGTCGATGGGGCAGCCCAGGTCCAGCGAGCAGGTGGCGTCCAGATCGGGCATGAGCACGGTCTTTTCCGGGCTCAGGATCTTGGCCGTTTCGCCCATGAAGCGCACGCCGCTCACCACCAGGGTGTGCGCCGCGTGGTCGCGGCCAAAGCGGGCCATCTCCAGCGAGTCGCTCACCAGGCCGCCGGTTTCCTCGGCCAGGTCCTGCAGGTCCGGGTGCACGTAGTAGTGCGACACCATGACCGCATTCTTTTCCTTGAGCAGGCGACGGATCTTGTCCTTGAGCGCGACACGCTCCGCCTGCGAAGGTTCGGGCGGCACACGCGCCCAGGCGTGTTTGGTGGAGCAGACGGCGCCCGACGTCGCCTCATCGGGCTGCTCGTATTCGACGTCGATGCGGTGGAGGGTTGCGGTGCTCATGCCAGCTCCTGCAGGCGCATCGAAAAGTCGGTGGCCTTCACGTCCTTGGTCAGCGTGCCGATGGAGATGCGGTCCACGCCGGTCTCGGCCAGTGCGCGCAGGCCATCGAGCGTGACGCCGCCCGATATTTCCAGAATCGCACGGCCCGCGTTGATGCGTACCGCTTCGCGCAGCATGGGCAGCGGCATGTTGTCCAGCAGCACCATCTTGGCTCCGGCATCCAGCGACTCGGCCAGTTGCTCCAGGGTTTCGACTTCGATCTCGATGAACTTGGCCTGAGACGCGACCTGCTCGGCCGCGCGCAGCACGGCGGTCACGCCTCCCGCAGCAGCGATGTGGTTCTCTTTGATCAGCACCGCATCGTGCAGGCCAATGCGGTGGTTGGTGCCGCCGCCCACGCGCACGGCGTATTTCTGAGCCAGGCGCAGGCCGGGAATGGTCTTGCGCGTATCGACGATTTGCGCGCGCGTGCCGACCACCACGTCCACGTAAGTGCGGGTCTTGGTGGCCACGGCCGAGAGCAGTTGCAGGAAGTTGAGCGCGGTGCGCTCGGCGCTCAGCAGCGCGCGGGCATTGCCTTCAAGCTCCAGCACCACCTGGTCGGGGGCGCAGCGCTGGCCCTCGGCCACATGCCAGGTGATCTGCACCGTGGGGTCGAGTGCGCGCAGCGCGGCTTCGGCCCAGGGGGCGCCGCAGATCACGGCTTCTTCGCGCGCCAGGATGCGCGCGCGGGCGCGGCGGGCGGGGTCGATCAGGCCGGCGGTGAGGTCACCGGTGCCCACGTCTTCGGCCAGGGCGCGCGCCACATCGGCCTGGGCCAGGGCCTTCACTTCGGTATCGCTCATGGGGGTCTTTGCGGGGGAATGTGCGGAAAATGTCGCAGCTGTCATGGGCAGCGAGCATACCGGGAACGCAAAGGCCACTGTGCCAGCGCTGGCCCCTGGGGCCCGCGCTGGAAACCAATAAGTACACCCAGTATTGGTCGCATAGACTCGCGGCAATTTTTTGGCTCCACCGCGCTACATGACCGCCACCAGCCCTGTTTCCGCCACGCCCTACGGCACCCTGCCGCCTGCATCCCCATTGCCCCAGCGCAAGCCCGTAAGCCTGCCGCGCCTGGCGCAGATGCGCGCTGCGGGCGAGAAGATCACCATGCTCACCGCCTACGACGCCACCTTTGCGGCCGTGGCCGATGCGGCGGGGGTGGAATGCATTCTGGTGGGCGACTCTCTGGGCATGGTGTGCCAGGGCCTGCCCAGCACGGTGGGAGTGACGCTGGACACCATGGCCTACCACACGGCCAGCGTGGCGCGCGGCCTGCACCGCGTGGAGGGCGCCGCCTGGCTGGTGGCCGACCTGCCCTATGGCACCTACGCCGAGAGCCGAGAGCAGGCGCTGCGCAGCGCCTGCGTGCTGATGCAGGCGGGCGCGCACATGGTCAAGCTCGAAGGTGGTGGCTGGACGGCTCCGACCGTGGAATTCCTGGTGCAGCGTGGCGTGCCGGTGTGCGCCCACCTGGGCCTGACGCCGCAGACGGTGCACGCGCTGGGCGGCTACCGCGTGCAGGGCAAGACCGACGACGCCGCCCGCACCCTACGCAAAGAAGCGCATGAACTGCAGGACGCAGGCGCCGCCATGCTGGTGCTGGAGATGGTGCCCGCAGCGCTGGCCGCCGACATCACGACCGAGCTGCCGCACTGCCACACCATCGGCATCGGCGCGGGCAACGGCACGGCCGGCCAGGTGCTGGTGTTGCACGACATGCTGGGCATGAACTTCGGGAAGATGCCGAAGTTCGTCCACAACTTCATGCATGACGCGGGCAGCGTGCGCGGCGCTATGGAGGCGTATGTGCAGGCGGTGAAGCGGGGCAGCTTCCCCGACAACGCCCAGCACGCCTGGTAAGAGCCCCTCCGGCCTTCACCGAATTTCTATCTTTGACCCTTCTCACCCCATGCTGATTGCCCGCTCCGTTGCCGACCTGCGCCAAGCCCTGGCCCCCTACCGACGCCCTGCGTTTGTGCCCACCATGGGCAACCTGCACGACGGTCACATCGCCCTGGTGCGCCAGGCCAAGCCCCTGGGCGATGTGACCGTGGCCAGCATCTTTGTGAACCGCCTGCAGTTTCTGCCGCACGAGGACTTTGACAGCTACCCGCGCACCTGGGAGGCCGACTGCGCCCAGCTGCAGGCCGCCGGTTGCGATGTGCTGTTTGCCCCGCGCGAGACGGACCTGTACCCCGAGCCMCAGACCTTCAAGGTGCACCCTGACCCGGTGCTGGCCGACATGCTGGAAGGGCACTTTCGCCCCGGCTTTTTTGTGGGCGTGAGCACGGTGGTGATGAAACTGTTTGCCTGCGTGCTGGGCCAGACCGGCGGCACGGCCGTGTTTGGCAAGAAGGACTACCAGCAGCTCATGGTGATCCGCCACATGGTGCGGCAGTTTGCGCTGCCCATTGACGTCGTAGCGGGCGAAACCTGCCGCGCAGCGGACGGGCTGGCGCTGAGCTCGCGCAATGGCTACCTGGGCCTGGAAGAACGGCAGGAGGCCGTGGCCCTGTCGCAGGCCCTGAAGCGGCTGGCGCAGCAGTGGCTGGACGCCAGCGACCGCAGCGCGCTGGAGGCCCAGGCGCAAGATGCCTTGCGCGCGCGGGGCTGGGCGCCCGACTACCTCACGGTGCGTCGCCGGGCCGACCTGCTGCCCGCCACGGCCGACGACGCCGCGGGCACGCTGGTGGCGCTGGGTGCTGCACGGCTGGGCAGCACGCGGCTGATTGACAACCTGGAGTTCTGATTAGCTACTATTTTCATAGCTACTCAGGCATATTCCACTGGCGCTTGCAGCCAAGAACTCTTCAATTTATTCAAATCCACCCGTTGCGGGCCAGCCACTGCACCAGCAAGCGGGTCACCACCTCGGGCTGCTCCATGGTCAGCATGTGGCCGCTGTCGGGCAGCAGGTAGTGCTCGGCGCCGGGCACCAGCGCAGCGATCTCTGCCGAGCATTCGGGCGGCGTGAGCTGGTCGGCCGCGCCACACACCACCAGCACGGGGCAGGCCACCTGCGGCAGATGCACCCGCGCATCGGGCCGATGGATCACGGCGCGGTTCTGACGCACCAGGTGGTCGGGGCCCGCATCCAGCACAAAGTCCAGGTAGGCCTGCACCAGGTCCGCCTTGGCGGCGTTCACGGGGTGGAAGGCCAGGGCCACGTTGGGCTCGATGACCTCGCGCACCCGGCCCTGTTCAAACAGCTCGATGGCGCCTTCGCGCAGGGCGCGCATGTCGGGCGTCTCGGGCCGCGCGGTGGTGCCCAGCAGCGCCAGCCCTGCCACACGCTGCGGCGCCTGGCGCGCGGCCTCCATGGCGATCATGCCGCCCATCGACGCACCCGCCAGCACCAGCGGCCCTGCGTGCTGCGCCAGCAGGCGTGCGGCAAAGTCTTCGATGCGGTGCAGGTTCACATCCTGGTGGGCGGTGGCGACCTCGGGGCGCAGCGCGGCGGGCAGCAGCGGCAGCACGCCGCGCCACATGCGTTCATCGGCGGCCAGGCCGGGGAGGAGCAGCAGTTGGGGGGATTGGGACATGGGCGAATCAGGGCATCACCAAGTTGGTGCGCAGTCAGAAAAACAGGCGGCCCCGGCAGCGGGGTACGGACCGCACATTGTGAACAGCCGATGACCGCTTGTCACCGCCCCCGGAATAGTTGCCCGCGATGGCTCGGGACTTGCTAGCATGGCCTGCATATGCCCATCCACGCCGCGCTCCACCACGTCACGCATTACCAATACGACCGGCTGGTAGGCCTCGGGCCGCAGACCATCCGATTGCGGCCCGCGCCCCACTGCCGCAGCAAYGTSATYTCGTATTCGCTSMAGGTCGAGCCKGCSSAGCACTTCRTCAACTGGMWGCAGGACCCGTTYGCCAACTACCAGGCGCGGCTSGTSTTYCCCGAGAAGACGCGCGAGTTCAAGGTCACGGTSGACCTGGTSGTSGAGATGGCGGTSTACAACCCCTTCGACTTCTTCCTGGAGCCCGAGGCCGAGAACATCCCGTTCAAGTACAGCAGCGATGTGCAGCAGGAGCTGGCGCCCTACCTGGCCACCGACCCGATGACACCGCTGGTGCAGGCCTATCTGGACAAGGTGGACCGCAGCAAGCAGCGCACCATCGATTTCCTGGTCAAGCTCAACCAGCAGGTCTCGCAAGACATCCGCTACCTGATCCGCCTGGAGCCCGGCGTGCAGACACCCGAGGARACGCTGCAAAAAGCCAGCGGCTCSTGCCGCGACTCGGGCTGGCTGCTGGTGCAGCTGCTGCGCCACCTGGGGCTGGCGGCGCGGTTTGTGTCGGGCTACCTGATCCAGCTCACSCCCGAYGTSAAGGCGCTCGAYGGCCCSAGCGGCACCGACCACGACTTCACCGACCTGCACGCCTGGTGCGAGGTCTACCTGCCCGGCGCAGGCTGGATTGGCCTGGATGCCACCAGCGGCCTGATGGCGGGCGAGGGCCATATCCCGCTGGCCTGCACACCCCAGCCCTCGGGCGCCGCGCCGATTGAAGGCGGCGTGGACAAGGCCGAGGTGGAGTTCAGCCACGAGATGCGCGTGACGCGCATCTACGAATCGCCSCGCGTGACCAAGCCCTACACCGAAGACCAGTGGCAGGCCGTGCTGGCGCTGGGCGAGCAGGTGGACGCCGACCTGGTGGCGGGCGACGTGCGCCTSACGATGGGTGGCGAGCCCACCTWYGTGGCSRYSRGCGACCGCGACGCGCCCGAGTGGAACACCGATGCSCTSGGCCCCACCAAACGCGGCTWTGCCACCGARCTCAYGCACAAGCTGCGYGCCGAATATGGACAGGGCGGCTTCCTGCACTTTGGCCAGGGCAAGTGGTACCCGGGCGAGCAGCTGCCGCGCTGGGCACTGTCGATCTGCTGGCGCGCCGACGGCCAGCTCGCGTGGCAGAACCCCGCGCTGTTTGCCGACGAGCGTGACCCATCCCACTACACCAGTGCCGACGCCGAGCGTTTTGTGCGCCACCTCACGCGCAAGCTGGGCGTGACGGACCGATTCATCCAGCCCGGTTATGAAGACACCTTCTACTACCTGTGGCGCGAGCGCCGCCTGCCGGTCAACGTGGACCCGTTCGATGCGCGCCTGGACGACGAGCTGGAGCGCGCACGGCTGCGCCGCGTGTTCGAGCAAAAACTCGACAGCGTGGTGGGCTATGTGCTGCCGCTGCAGGCAGGCGAAGGCGCGGGCACGCTGGCAGGCAGCGTGTGGAGCACGGGGCCATGGTTCTTCCGCGACGACCGCATGCTGCTCATCCCCGGCGATTCGCCCATGGGCTACCGCCTGCCGCTGGACGCCCTGCCCTGGGTGAAGGCATCAGACACCGAGCACCTGATCCCGCAAGACCCGACCGCACCCCAGGGCCCGCTGGCCGCTGCCACCACGCTGCGGGCGCGGTATTCCGTGCCATCCGGCCCCGTCACCGGCGACCGTGATCTGCCCTACCTGGCAGGCGCCACCGCCCCTGGCGAGGCACGCCGCATGGCGCAAGGCACCGCAGGCGGCGACCACGCGCGCCAAACCGGGCAACCCGACCCGCATGCAGCTACGCAGCCCCCGGGCAAGTTCCAGTCGGCCGCAGGCCTGTCGCGCACGGCCCTGTGCGTGGAGGTGCGCGACCCACGCCGCGCCAGCGGCCCCAAGGCCGAGAAGGTGGGCGAGAAATACGGCGTGCTCTATGTCTTCATGCCGCCGCTGGCGCGCCTCCATGATTACCTGGACCTGCTGGCCGCCATCGAAGCCACGGCCGAAGAGCTGGGTGTGAAGATCGTGCTGGAAGGCTACCCGCCCCCGCGCGATGCGCGCCTGAAGGTGCTGGCAGTCACGCCCGACCCGGGCGTGATCGAAGTGAACATCCACCCCGCCAGCCATTGGAAGGAGCTGGTGCAGCACACCGAGTTTCTGTACCAGGCCGCATGGGAGACGCGCCTGTCGGCCGAGAAGTTCATGACCGATGGCCGCCACACCGGCACCGGTGGCGGCAACCACTTTGTGATGGGCGGCGCCACACCGGCTGACTCGCCGTTCTTGCGCAAGCCCGAGCTGCTGGCCAGCCTGCTGCTGTACTGGCACAACCACCCCAGCCTGAGCTATCTGTTCAGCGGCCTGTTCATCGGCCCCACCAGCCAGTCGCCGCGCGTGGACGAGGCCCGCAACGACCAGCTGTATGAGCTGGAGATCGCACTGCGCGAGATCGAAGCCAACCGCGCGGTCTACGGCCAGRACATGCCGSCCTGGCTGGTGGACCGCACRCTGCGCAACATCCTGGTGGACGTGACGGGCAACACCCACCGCAGCGAGTTTTCCATCGACAAGATGTTCTCGCCCGACAGCAGCACCGGCCGCCTGGGCCTGCTGGAGCTGCGCGCTTTCGAGATGCCGCCCCACGCCCACATGAGCGTGGTGCAGCAGCTGCTGCTGCGCGCCCTGATCGCCCGCTTCTGGAAGACGCCCTACCGCGCGCCCGCCGCCCGCTGGGGCACCGAGCTGCACGACCGCTGGATGCTGCCCACGTTCATCCAGCAGGACATGCACGACGTCGTGGCCGAGATGAACGCCGCAGGCTACGCGTTTGACGCGGCCTGGTTTGCACCGCAGTTCGAGTTCCGCTTCCCCATGGTCGGCACCGTCAAGTCGATGGGTGTGGAGCTGACCCTGCGCAACGCGCTGGAACCCTGGCATGTGATGGGCGAGGAAGGCTCCGCCGGGGGCACCGTGCGCTATGTGGACTCGTCGCTGGAGCGCATCGAGGTGCGCGTGACGGGCATGAACGAAAGCCGCCATGTGGTCACCGTCAACGGCCAGCCGCTGCCCCTGCAAAGCACGGGCACGACCGGCGAGTTTGTGGCGGGTGTGCGCTACAAGGCATGGAACCCGCCCTCGGCCCTGCACCCGACCATTGGCGCCCACGCACCGCTCACGTTCGACATCGTGGACACCTGGATGAACCGCTCGCTCGGCGGCTGCCAGTACCACGTTGCGCACCCGGGCGGGCGCAACTACGACACCTTCCCGGTCAACGCGTATGAGGCCGAAAGCCGCCGCCTGGCGCGCTTCTCGCGCATGGGCCACACGCCGGGCCGGCTGGCGGTGCCGCCTGCGACCATTGAACTGCCGGGCAGCCGGGAGTTTCCGTTCACGCTGGATCTGCGGCGCAAGATGCGGAGGTAGAGAAGCCCCCCTGAGTCGCTGCGCGCCTTCCCCCCAGGGGGACGACGCCCTTGCTGCGGGGCGGCCCTTGCTTGGCGTCTCTGGCATCGGCCCCGCCAGTTTCGACGGTGCGGGTTACCCGCAGAGTGTTGTCGACCAAATGCCCGAAAATCGAGCGCAGTGAACCAATCCAACGACAGCCTCCCCACCCCCGACCCTTCTGACAGCGCAGCCCAGTTGGCGGCTGCACTGGCGCCTGCTGCGGCGTCCGGGCATTTTGACGAGTTGCGGGGTGCCAGCGTGGCGGACGCCCCCGGCGCTGCCACTGCATCAGCCACTCCCAAATCAATAGCAAATAAGCCATATATCACTAGCGCCTGGGCCCAATTCTTTGATCAATTGGGGCCCGAGGGCTTCCAGGACCTGGATCGGCGCATGCAGAGCCTGCAGCGCCAGGTGCGCGACAACGGCATCACCTACAACGTCTATGCCGACGCCGACGGCCCGCAACGGCCCTGGTCGGTGGACCTGTTCCCGCTGATCCTTTCGCAGGGCGACTGGGCACACATCGAGCGCGGCGTGCTGCAACGCGCACGCCTGCTCAACCGCGTGATGGCCGACGTGTATGGCCCGCAGGAGCTGCTGCGCAAAGGCCTGCTGCCCAGCGCGCTGGTGCAGGGCCACCCGGGCTACCTGCGCGCCATGCATGGCGTGCAGCCCGTGGGCGGCACCCATTTGCACATCGCGGCCTTCGACATGGCGCGCGATGCGCAGGGCGACTGGTGGGTGGTGACGCAGCGCACGCAGGCGCCCTCAGGCCTGGGGTATTTGCTGGAGAACCGGCTGCTCATCTCGCGCCTGTTCCCCGAGGCGTTCAGCCAGATGCATGTGCAGCGCCTGGCCGCCACCTACCGCGCACTGCTCGACGGGCTGCGGCAGATGAGCCCGGCGGGGGCGGATGCGCGCATCGTGCTGCTCACGCCCGGCCCGTACAACGAGACCTACTTCGAGCACGCCTACCTSGCGCGCTACCTGGGCCTGACGCTGGTSGAGGGCARCGACCTCACGGTGCGCGACSMGCGCCTSTACCTMAAGACSCTGCAKGGSCTGCRGCCGGTGCACGGCMTCMTCAAGCGSCTGGACGACSAGTTYCTSGACCCGCTSGAGCTGCGCMSCGACTCSMSSCTGGGCGTGCCSGGCCTGCTGCAGGCSATYCGCGCSGGCAACGTGCTGGTGGCCAAYRYGCCGGGCTCGGCSTTCCTGGAATCGTCGGCGCTGCTGGGCTTCATGCCTGCCCTGTCGCGCCACCTGCTGGGCGAAGAGCTGGCCCTGCCGTCGCTACCCACTTGGTGGTGTGGCGAGCGCTCGGCCATGCAGGCGGTGTTGCCGCAGCTCGCGCACAGCGTGATCCGCCCCACCTGGCCCATGGCGCAGCGCGTGCCCGTGCTGGGCGGTGCGCTGTCGGCGCAAGACCTGACGCAGTGGTCCGCACGCATCGAGGCCCAGGGCGACGAATACACCGTGCAGGCCCACCTGCCGCTGTCGCAAATGCCCACCTGGCGCAGTGACGCCGCAGAGGGTGCGGGCCAGGACGGTGGCCCCATCGCCCCCCGCTCGGTGATGCTGCGCGTTTTTGCGGTGTGCGACGGCCCCGGCTCGTGGCGCGTGTTGCCGGGCGGGCTGGCCCGCCTGGCCCAGGGCGACAGCGGCATTACATCCATGCAGCGCGGCGGCAGCAGCGCCGATGTGTGGGTGCAGACCGATGGCCCCGTGGACACCACCACGCTGCTGGCCCACAACCAGGCCGCGCCCGCCGTGGTGCACCGCAGCCGCCAGGTGACCAGCCGCGCGGCCGAAAACCTGTTCTGGCTGGGCCGCTACACCGAACGCACTGAGAACGTCACGCGCCTGGCGCGCATCACGCTGCAATGCCTCAATGGCGAGGACCAGACCTCGCAGCCGCTGCTGACCTGGCTGAGCGCCATGGGCGTGAGCCAGGGGCTGGTGCTGCCGACCGTGCCTGCGGCCGGGCAGGCACGGCGCGTGTTCGAGCGCTCGCTGATCGCCGGGCTGACGCAGCCCGCGCAGGTGACCAGCGTGGGCTACAACCTGCGCGGCATCCTGGGTGCGGCCTCGGCCGTGCGCGACCGTTTGTCGCAGGAACACTGGAACCTCATCGTGCGCGCCGAAGCGGAGTTTTTTGCGCCCCGCACAGGGGCCGAAGACGACGGCGACTATTCGCCGCTGGACGCGCTGCGCCAGCTGGAAGGGCTGAGCGGCCACACCGCAGCCATGACGGGCCAGCAGACCGACCGCATGACCCGCGACGACGGCTGGCGCCTGCTATCCATCGGGCGCCACCTGGAGCGCCTGGGCTTTCTGGCCTCGGCGCTGGAAAGCGGCCTGCAGACCGGCGCCGTGCACGATGAGGGCGGCTTCGAGGCCATGGTGGCACTGTTTGACAGCACCATCACCTTCCACGCGCAGTACCAGCAGCGGCGCGACRTGCCCRCGCTGSTSGACCTGCTGGTGATCGACCGCGACAACCCCCGCTCGCTGGCSTGGGTCRCGCAGACGCTGCGCGGGCGCATTGCCAAGATCGAAGTGGCCGCGGGTACGCCCGGCGAATCCGCTGCCACCGGCATCCCTGAGGCGTTCGACCTGTCGCTGGTGGCCCTGTGCGCACAGGACGCCGAGGGGCGCCATGCCGCGCTGGAGGAATATCTGGGCCGGTGTGTGCGGGGCGTGATGGGCTTGTCGGATGTGCTGGCCACGCGCTACTTCACGCATTCGGCGGATGCACTTCGGCACAGCGTAGGAGCTTGACCATGAAGCTGCGCGTCATCCACGAAACGGTGTACCACTACAGCCCGGCGGTGCAAAACGCCCAGCACATGGCCCATCTGCGCCCGCGCACCGGTGTGGTGCAGCGTGTGCTGACCCACAGCCTGCAGGTGGACCCCGCCCCAACACAGTGCAACATGGTGCAGGACGTGTTTGGCAACACCCGCGCGTTCTTCAGCCTGCCGTTCACCCACGAGCAACTGCGGGTGCGCGCCGAAAGCCTGCTGGAAACCCTGCCCGTGCCTGCCGCACCGCCTGGCGAGCCCTGGGAGGCCGTGCGCGAGCGACTGGGTTATCGGCGCGGCCAGCCCTACCACGCGGCCACCGAGTTCAGCTTTGCGTCGCCCTATATTCCCCGGCATGCCGACTTTGTGGCCTATGCCGCCGAGAGCTTTGCACCCGGCCGCCCGCTGATGCAGGCCGCCCGCCACCTGATGTCGCGCATCCATGCCGACTTTGCCTACACATCCAACGCCACCGACGCGGGCACGCCCGCGCTCGAATCGCTGCGGCTGCGCCGGGGCGTGTGCCAGGACTTTGCCCACGTGATGATCGGCTGCCTGCGCAGCCTGGGCCTGGCGGCGCGGTATGTGAGCGGCTACCTGCTGACCGAGCCCCCGCCCGGGCAACCCCGGCTGGTGGGGGCCGATGCCTCGCACGCCTGGGTGTCGGTGTGGTCACCGGCAGCCGACGAAAGTGATGGCGCATCAGACGACAACACCTGGTTTGAACTGGACCCCACCAACGACCGCGCGGCGGGCGAGGACTATGTGACCCTGGCCATCGGCCGCGATTTTTCGGATGTGTCGCCGCTGCGCGGCGTGATCCACGGCGGCGACCACCATGTGCTGCAGGTGGGCGTGACGGTGGAGCCGGTGCCCGCCGCTACGGCCGCTATGGCCGCTGCGCCAGACGCAGACGCGCCAGATACACCCCTCACACCGCCGCAGGCACCAGGAAGTCCCGGCTGATCCGCGCACCCAGGTCGTTCACCCGCTCCAGGAACTGGGTGAGGTAGGCGTGCAGTCCATGGGTCAGGATTTCATCGATGCGTGCGAACTTGAGGTGCGCCAGCAGCCGCCCCGCGTGCCGCTGGGTCTCGGCCGACTGGCCGCTGCCCAGCATGTCGAGGTTGCCCAGCACCTCTTTCATGCAAGCGTGCAGTGAGCGGGGCATGTCAGCCCGCAGGATCAGCAGCTCGGCCACACGTTCGGGCGTGATCACGTCGCGGTACACCTTGCGGTAGGTCTCGAAGCCCGACACGCTGAGCAGGATGGCGCTCCAGTGGTAGAAGTCGTAGTCCTGGTCCTGCGCCGTGGCCGCGCCCCTGAAGTCGCTCTGCACCGCGTGAAACTTCACATCCAGCAGCCGTGCCGTGTTGTCGGCCCGCTCCAGAAAGGTGCCCAGGCGCATGAAGTGCAGCGCCTCGTCCTGCAGCATGGTGCCCACCGTCACACCTCGCGAGAGGTGCGAGCGGAACTTCACCCATTCGAAGAATCGCGCCGGGTCCTGCTCCAGTGCACCGCTGGCGATCAGGCGGTTCACTTCGAGCCAGGTCTGGTTCTGGATCTCCCAGGCCTCGGTGTTGAGCGCACCGCGCACCGCCCGCGCGTTCTCGCGCGCAGCCTGCAGGCAGGCCACGATGGACGACGGGTTAGACGGGTCCTTGACCATGAAGTCGAGCACCTTGGCGGGCGTCACCTCGCCATGCTGGGCGGTGTAGGCGGGCAGCAGCTCGCTGATGGACAGCAAGCCCTGCCAGCCCAGGGTGGCCACCTCGGTCGATTGGGGTAGCAACGCACTCTGGTAGTTGACGTCGAGCATGCGKGCGGTGTTCTCTGCCCTTTCGGTGTACCGGGCCATCCAGAACAAATGATCGGCGGTGCGGCTCAGCATGTGATCTCCTTTTTGGACGAGGGCAGAGAACCCCGAGCGTGTTGCACACGCTTGCGGTATTTTTTCGAAAGCCCCGCTGCGCAGGGCTTTTCTGCCCGTTCGGTGTAACGGGCCATCCAGAACAAATGATCGGCGGTACGGCTCAGCATGGTCATTCCCTCCCTTGGCGTTGTGTTTGCATTGGTGGTGACGGTATGTGTGCTGCAGCGGGCTGATCGCCCAGCACCCAGGTGTCCTTGGTGCCCCCGCCCTGCGACGAATTGACCACCAGTGACCCCTCCTTGAGCGCCACGCGCGTGAGGCCGCCTGCCACCATCTGCACCTTCTGGCCGCTGAGCACAAAGGGCCGCAGGTCGATGTGGCGGGGCGCAATGCCGCTGTCCACATAGGTGGGGCAGCTGGAGAGACTCAGCGTGGGCTGGGCGATGTAGCCGTCGGGCTTGGCGATGACTGCGGCGCGGAAGGTATCGATCTCGGCCCGGGTGGCCGCAGGGCCAATCAGCATGCCGTAGCCACCCGCGCCATGCACCTCCTTCACCACCAGTTCATGCAGGTGGTCCAGCACGTACCGCAAGTCGTCCGGCTTGCGGCACATCCAGGTGGGCACGTTCTGCAGGATGGGCTCCTCACCGAGGTAGAAGCGGATCATGTCCGGCACRTAGGGGTAGATCGACTTGTCGTCSGCCACGCCKGTGCCCACGGCRTTGCAGATGGCGACATTGCCGGCCCGGTAGGCGGACATGAGCCCCGCACAACCCAGTGTGGAGGTGGGGCGGAAGACATCGGGRTCGAGGAAGTCGTCRTCGACSCGGCGGTAGATCACGTCCACSCGCYGCRGCCCGCGCGTGGTGCGCATGTASACRAASTKGTCCTTSACSAMSAGGTCCTGCCCCTCGACCAGYTCCACGCCCATCTGCTGSGCGAGGAAGGCGTGCTCGAARTAGGCGCTGTTGTACATGCCGGGSGTSAGCACCACCACGGTCGGGTCGGCAGCGCCAGCCGGAGCGCTGGCGCGCAGGGTGTCCAGCAGCAAGTCCGGGTAATGAGCCACCGGTGCCACCTGGTGCTGAGCGAACAGTTCGGGGAACAGCCGCATCATCATCTTGCGGTCTTCGAGCATGTAGCTCACGCCGCTGGGCACGCGCAGGTTGTCTTCCAGCACGTAGTACACGCCCTCGCCTGCCGCATCCGGTGCCCGCACGATGTCGATGCCGCTGATGTGGGAGTAGATATCGAGCGGCACATGAACGCCGACCATCTCCGGCCGGAACTGGGCGTTGCGCAGGATCTGCTCGGCAGGCACGATGCCTGCGCGCAGGATGTCCTGGCCGTGGTACACGTCGTGGATGAAGCGATTGAGCGCCGTGACCCGCTGCACCAGGCCCCGCTGCATGTGCGCCCATTCCTGCTGCGGAATGATGCGGGGGATCAGGTCGAAGGGGATGAGCCGCTCGGTGCCCGCGCCGTCCTCGTCCTTGGCGCCGTAGACGGCGAAGGTGATGCCCACGCGCCGGAAGATGACCTCGGCCTCGGCGCGCCGCGCCTGCATGGATTCGGCACTCTGGCGCGCCAGCCACTGGGCAAACCGCGCATAGTGGGGCCGTACATCACTGCCCGCCCAGCCTGCCGCACCGCCCAGGCCGGCCAGGGGCAGCCGGGTAACCATCTCGTCGAACTTCTGCATGAGAGCCAATCTCCTGCAAGCCCTCAAGCAAGTTCCAGGCCGTTTTCATGCCCGGCTGGCAGCCACCGTCAATATTTCGGCCGAATCGCTCTCTAGCGCCGGTCTTTATTGGCTGTTTTGCTATTCTTTTTGACACCTTGATTCGCAGCCGGCGAGGGTGGCGGCATGGGTGCCATGGTGGCCACAGGGGCAGGACGCGCGGCCGCTGCACGCACCATGTCGTGCACAAAGCGCAGCTTGGCCAGCACCTCACCCGCCAGCGCGAACGGGTAGGCATCAGGTTGCCCCAGGCTGCGCGTAAGGCTGTTGAGCAGCAGCGTCAGCGGCACCAGGTGTTGCACCATGGACTGAAAGTCGGGCGCCGGGCTGGCAAACGGATCGATGGCGCTGCTGCGCTGCGCGCCATAGATACCGGGAATGGTGACCTCGGTGGCATAGCTGGCCGAGGTTTCCAGCAGGTCGATCATGTGCAGGTAATGGGCCCAGGTTTCGGCCCAGTCTTCCCAGGGGTGGGCGGCGGCATAGGCACTCACATGGTGGTTGGCCCAGTCACTGCCCTCGTTGCCCTTGGCGTAGTGCGCCTCCAGCGCCGCCGCGTAGTCCTGGCGCTCGTCACCAAACATCTGTCTGAAGTCGTCCAGCCGCCCGCCGTCGCGCACCAGCTGGTCCCAATAGAAGTGGCCGGACTCATGACGCAGGTGACCGATCAGAGTGCGGTAGGGCTCACCCAGCGCGATGCGGCGGCGCGCGCGTTCGTCGTCGTCCGCCTCGGCCACGTTGAGCGTGATGGTCCCACTGTGGTGGCCCGTCAGCACGGGCGGTCCGCCCGGCACCTCGGCCAAAAACTCGAACACTGGACCGGTACGCCCGGGCGCCGGCTCCAGGCCCAGACGAGCCAGGCTGTAGAACAGCCGCCGCTTGGCCGCTTCGATCTGCATCCAGCGCCCCATGTTGGCGGGCTCGGACAGGTCGGGCATCACCCGGGTCTGGCGGCACGACACACACAGCTCTGCAAAGTCGTTGGCGGGTATCGCAAAGTTGCAGGCTTGGTGGTCCGTGTGGTTGCGGCACATGCGGTAAAGGCGCCCGCTGTAGTGGGCACTGCCCTGCCCCCCTTGGCGGCGCCACAGGTCGGCACCGTCCTGCGGTGCAGGGGCCAGGGCAGCCATGGTCAGCACATCGGGCAAGAAGGCCAGCGCACTGCCGCAATGCAGGCACTGCACGCTATCGAAAAACACCAGATGACCGCAATGGTCGCAATTGAATACCCGCATGGTGTGGAGCTTATACCCCGTGGACCGGAGCAGTGAGGAGGAACAACGCACGGCCCCCTTTTGCAGCGCCAAGGTGGGCCCATGAAAAAAGCAGGCCCCCGGACATGCCCGGAGCCTGCTTCAGGATCGAAGCCACTGCGCCGGGGGCGTGGGGCCTCGGGTGCAGGGCGTCAGCCCTACCGGTCAGGGCCGCACAACGATGCTGTTGCGCACTTCGCGCACATGCTTGGTGTTGCGCGCAATGTTTTCGGCCTGGTTCTTTTCAGCCTGCGACTTGGCAAAGCCCGACAGCTGCACCGTGCCATTGAGCGTTTCCACGCTGATGGAGGTGGCAGACACGTTCTTGTCTTCGGCCATCTTGGCCTTCACGGCGGTGGTGATGCCAGCGTCATCCACATAGGAGCCAACTGTTTGCTGTTCGCGGGCCACCGAGCAACCGGTGGCTGTGACGATGGTGATACCGGCAACTGCGGCAAAAGCGAGGGCACGTGCGTATTTCATGGTGTTTTCCTTGTTCAAGAATGGTTGGGAACGCGGGTGCTGGGACATGTTCAGTCCACCGGTCTGTTGCACCCTCCGCGACCGGCGGACTGTGGGAAAAAGGACAGCGCTGGCGCATAGCCAGGCGCTGCGGGCAAGGCACCGGCGTGCAAACACCGGTGTGCTAGCCCTCAGTATGCATTGCGCCGGCGGGACATCCACATCGCCACGGTGGCCAGCAAAGCCCCCGATGCGGCGGCGATGACCAGCGACTTGCCGGGCTGCTCGGCCACATACTTGCCGGTGACTTCGGCTGCCTGCTGGATCTGACGGCGTGCACGCGCGCTGGTCTCGGCGCAGTAGTCGATGCTGCGAGCGGCCAGGTCCTGTGCACGGGCTGCCAGGTCATCAATCGCCGGGTCGGTCTGGCGGCGCAGGGCGCGCACGCTTTCTTCGGCCTTGTCCAGCGACTGGTCAGCGGCAGCCCGGGTGGTCTGCACTGCGTCCTGCGCGCTTTGCAGCACGTCATCGGCCAGGTTGCGAACACCGTGGGTCACTTTGTCGGTAGCGGTCTGAAGGCTCATGGGGAAACTCCTTGGGGTATGGGGTACAGGGGATGCGGGAGGGGGTGAAGGGCAGCAGTCCAGGCGTTGCGGCCTGACTCACCCCTTTTTCAGGAGCCCCAGCACGAAGGTGACCACAGCCATGATCACGAACACAAAGAACAGAATCTTCGCAATGCCCACGGCACCGGCAGCAATACCGCCAAAACCGAAGAGGGCTGCAATCAGCGCGATCACCAGAAAAACAACTGCGTAGTGCAACATTTCCATCTCCTTATGGGTGGCCGGCTTGCCGGCAGATCGGGTGGCGCCAAAACCTCAACGCCTGGGACCAACTGTAGGTATCTCCCTGTGCCCTGGATGCCGGTGCGCGGCGCGCGCCCATGTCGGCGGCGCAGTGGGGGTCATGTAGGACGGCGCGCACTGGCCGGACCGGGCGCACGGTAGCGCGCACAAGCGGCTGCAGCGCAGGTACGCCACGACGGGACGCTGGCTCCGGGCGTGGCGTCCCCACAGCCAGCAGGTGTCGCACGGAGGCCTGCATGCGCTGCGCCACGCAATGCTGGGAATGAGGGAG
Source organism: Acidovorax sp. LjRoot204 (assembly GCF_056175785.1). Classification (NCBI taxonomy): domain Bacteria; kingdom Pseudomonadati; phylum Pseudomonadota; class Betaproteobacteria; order Burkholderiales; family Comamonadaceae; genus Acidovorax; species Acidovorax sp. LjRoot204. The sequence goes on along the minus strand of NZ_JBGFFF010000036.1, from coordinate 9,472 downwards.
ACGCAGGAAGAAGGCGGCGTATGCCTCAGGCGTCRTGCGCAGCGGCGTTGCGGCGCGGCTCTGACGAGGTGCGCGGCAGCGGCAGCACGGCCGACAACAAGGTGCCATTGCCAGGCCGCGAAGTGAGCGTGAGACGCCCGCCCGCTGCCTCGACCCGGTGGCGCATGCCAGCCAAGCCGTGCGAAGTGGGGCGCACGGTGCCAGGGTCGAAACCCACACCATCGTCGCGCACCTGCACCGCCACATGCGTGGGGTAGCCGTGCACAGACACCAGCACCTTGCTGGCCTTGGCGTACTTGCCGATGTTGGTCAGCGCCTCTTGCACCATGCGATACACCGTGAGCTGCGCTGCGTCGGGCAGTTGAACGGCCTCCAGACTGGTCTCAACTTCAATGCCTGCGCGCTCGGCGTATTCACGTGTCAGGATCTCCAGCGCGGCCGTAAGCCCCAGGTTCGACAGCGACGACGGTCGCAGGTCTTCGATGATGCGACGCTTGAGCGCAATGCCGCTGTTGAGCGTTTCGGTGAGGTGCTTGAGGCGCTCGGCAATGTCGGGCGCAGTGGCATCGATCTTGGATTTGAGGCGCGCCACATCCAGCTTGGCAGCCGTCAGCAGCGCGCCCAGCTCGTCGTGCAGTTCCCGCGCCAGATGGCCCCGTTCTTCTTCGCGCACCTCCTGCAAGTGGTTGGCCAATTCGGACAGCGTGGCCGTGCGGTCGCGCACCAGCCCTTCCAGGCGGTCGCGCTCACGCTCCAGCACCTCTTGCTCGCGCAGGTTGACGGTCTGAACCGCCTGCGTCTGGCGCAGGTACATGTAGAACGCCAGCAGGCCAATGGCAGTGACCGTGGCAATGCCGATGCGCGACAGCATCAGCGACCGCTCGATCTGCTCGCGCCCCTGTTGCAGGCGCTGGTCGCTGCGGGCAATCAGCTCTTGCGCGTGCTGCCGGATCGCCTCCATGTGCTCCTTGCCCACATCCGTGTTCAGAATGAACTTCCATGCGTCTTCGTTGCCCTGGCGGCGCAGGCGCAGGCTCAGCTCCATCTCAGCCAGCTTGCGCGAGATCTGCCGCGACAGCAACGCAAACTCCTGCATGTCCTCGGGCGACGCCATGAACTGGTTGCGCAGGCGATCCAGGTTGGTCTGCACGGTCGCTACGGCCTTGTCATACGGTTCCAGGTAGGTCTCGTTGCCCGTGAGCAGATAACCCCGCTGGCCGGTTTCGGCATCCAGCATGCTTTGCAGCAGCTTGTTCACATCGGCCCGCGTGGTCAGCCCCTGGGCCAGTTGTTCCACCGCGTCCTGCGAACGCATGTGCCCCGTTTCATTGATGCCCACCAGCACCATGGCCGCCAACAGCGCCATGGGCAGGCTCAAGGCCATCTGTCGGACTTTTGGTAACCAACGCCGGGTGTTTTCTTGGAGATTCATACGCTTATTCTGGATAATGACCCGTTACCTACCAGGTGCGCCAGCCATGCAACCACATGCCGAGCGCCTGGACTTCAATACACACCGGCAGCACCTTTGCTGCCGCCTCGAAAGAAGCATCAATGATCAAGATTGGCATTGTGGATGACCACGCGATTGTTCGTTCCGGGCTGCGGCAGTTCTTGTCCGAGCACGTGGACTTGCGGGTGGAAGGCGAGGCCGCCAACGGCCGCGAGGCCATCGACCTGGTGCGCAACAAGGAAATCGATGTGCTGCTGATGGACCTGTCGATGCCTGGCCAAAGCGGGCTGGACGCGCTGGCCATGCTGCGCGCCAAGGCGCCCGACATGGGCATCCTGATCCTGAGTGGCTACCCTGAAGAACACTACGCGATCAACCTGATCCGTCAGGGTGCCAGTGGTTACCTGAACAAGGAGTGCGAACCGTCGGAGATCGTGGAGGCCATTCGCACCATTGCTCTGGGCCGCCGCTACCTGACGCCTGCCGTGGCCGAACTGCTGGCACAGCAACTCAACCGCAAGGACGATGCGCCACCGCACGAGCAGCTGTCTGAGCGAGAGTTCCAGGTGTTCCTGAAGCTGGCCAAGGGAGAGACGGCGGGCGATATCGCCAAGTCGTTGTCGCTGAGCGTGAAAACGGTGAGCACGTACCGCACACGCCTGATGGAAAAGATGAGCCTCTCGTCCAACAGCGACCTGACCTACTACGCGCTCAAAAATCGCCTGATCGACTGACATCCAGGATCTGGCCAGAGCCCGGCGCTGCCGGGCGTAGGCAAGTCTTGCTTTTGCGCTGAAAAAGAAGGAAAAAGAAGCACCCCGACTGCCGCATGCACCCACGCACGCGGCGGCGGGTTGTGTCACTGGGATGCGCCCGATGAGGCGGCTGACACACCGCCGCCGCTACCGGCGTCCAGCCCGTGAGCCGGGCTGCTGTGCTGTACGCAGTAGTCCACCAACGCGTCGATCTCGTTGGATTTGTCAAACACTGCATCCACACCCAGCTGCGCACAGCGCATGCGCACATCCGGCGTGGCGTAATTGCTGAGCACCACCATTTTTTGGCCGGGCCGCCGCGTGCGGCAGGCAGCCAGCACACCCAATCCGCTGCCCTGGCGCAAGAACAGATCCACGATGGCCAAGTCCCATTCCTCAGGGTGCGACGACAACCAGTTCGTACCGTCGTCTTCAGTTTCTGCCACGCCCACCGCTTCTACAGACGCCAACTCCTCCAGAGTTCCGATCAGGTTCTCGCGGATGGTCGCGTTGTCTTCAACAATGTAGGTGCGCAGTTTCACGGGCGGGTCCATGTGTACGGACAGTGCGGGTCACGCTGTCCTAGCCTTGAATTTAAGGCTTCCATGCGCCGGATTCTGCCAGCCACAACACGCTGGCCATGTAGGAAAAATCCTACCGCGCAACACACACCTTGCAATGGGCGTGGCGCTGAACGCGCATGGTGCTCCACTCCATGGCCCGGCCATCGAGCATCAGCAGCCGCCCCGCCAGCGACTGACCCACGCCCGCTATGAGCTTGAGCGCCTCGGCTGCCTGCATCGCACCCACCACACCCACCAGCGGAGCAAATACACCCATCGTGGAGCAGCGGACTTCTTCAAACTCCGCATCCGGCGGGAAGATGCAGGCATAACAAGGCGACTGCGCATCGCGCGGGTCCACCACCGTGATCTGCCCATCGAACTGGATCACAGCCCCCGCCACCAAGGGTTTTTTATGACGAACACACGCGGCATTGACCGCCTGGCGGGTCGCATAGTTGTCGCTGCAGTCGAGTACCACTGTGGCATCGCGCACCAGACTGTCGAGAGCCGCCGCATCCACCCGGGCCTGCAGTGCGGTGACCTGCACCTCGGGGTTGATGTCGGCCATGGCCTGCGCCGCCGACTGGACCTTGGGACTGCCCACGCGCGCGGTGGTGTGCGCAATCTGGCGCTGCAGGTTGGTCAGGTCCACCACATCGTCATCGACGAGTGTGATGTGGCCCACACCGGCGGACGCCAAGTACAGCGCAGCCGGCGACCCCAACCCGCCAGCGCCGATGATGAGAGCATGGGCTTCCAACACCCGCTCCTGCCCCTCGATGCCCACCTCGTCGAGCAGGATGTGGCGGGAATAGCGCAGGAGCTGGTCATCGGTCATGGGAAGGCGGGCCTGCAGCGGCCAAAAAATCAACGGTGAAACAGGCAGACATGAAAAAGGCTGGATTCCTCGCGAAATCCAGCCCGGGGTCGGAGCGCGAAAGGCTCAATTCTCTTTCTTTTCTTCCTTGCGCTCTGTCAGCGTCTTGCTGACCAACACAGGGCGACCTTTGAGCTGGTTGAGGGCCTGCACCAGCTGGAAGTCCTTGTCCGAACCGAATTCGGGCACCTTGCGGTCGGCCGCAGGCTTCTTGGCTTCTTCTTCCATGCGCTTGCGGGCTTCCTCACGGGCCTTTTCACGGGCTTCGTCCTTCTTCTCTTCACCCTGGCCGCTGTTCAAGTGCTTGTCCAGATCTGCCTCGCGCATGCGCAAGGCGGCAAAGATGTTGCCCTCTTCCGACTCGTCRATCAKCACGTYGGGCACGATGCCCTTGGCCTGGATCGASKTRCCRCTCGGCGTGTARTAGCGSGCSGTGGTSAKCTTGAKGCCCGTGTCMGGYCCSAGCGGRCGCACSGTCTGCACCGAGCCCTTGCCGAAGGTCTGGCTGCCCATGATGGTGGCGCGCTTGTGGTCCTGCAGCGCGCCAGCCACGATCTCGCTGGCGGAGGCAGAGCCTTCGTTGACCAGCACTACCAGCGGCACCGCCTTGAGGGACGCGGGAAGGCGTTTGAGCGGATCACCGCCGCCGCGGCGCTGGTAGTAGTCGGGGGCAGCCTTGTAGGTGGCCTTGCTGTCGGCCAGCTGGCCATTGGTGGTGACCACCGTCACGTTCTCGGGCAGGAAAGCCGCAGAAATTGCCACGGCTGCATCCAGCAGGCCACCGGGGTCGTTGCGCAGGTCCAGCACCAAGCCCTTGAGGTTGGGCTCCTGCTTGTAGACCTCTTCCACCTTGCGCACAAAGTCATCCACCGTGCGCTCCTGGAATTGCGACAGGCGGATCCAGGCGTAACCGGGCTCGATCACCTTGCCCTTGACGGACTGGGTCTTGATCTCTTCGCGCGTGATGGTGACAGGGAACGTGCGGTTCTCGTCCTTGCGGAAGATGGTGAGGGTGACCTTGGTACTGGGCTCGCCGCGCATGCGCTTGACGGCGTCATTCAGCGCCAGGCCCTTGACGGCGGTTTCGTCAATTTTGGTGATCAGGTCGTTGGTCTTGAGGCCGGCGCGGAAGGCCGGCGAGCCTTCGATGGGCGACACGATCTTGATCAGGCCGTCTTCCTGCGTGATCTCGATGCCCACGCCCACGAAGCGGCCGGAAGTGCCCTCGCGGAATTCCTTGAAGGACTTCTTGTCGAAGTACTGCGAGTGCGGATCCAGGCTGGACACCATGCCCGAGATGGCGTCGGTGATGAGCTTCTTGTCATCGACCGGCTCGACGTAATCGGTCTTGACCAGGCCGAACACGGCGGACAACTGCTGGATTTCTTCGAGCGGCAACGGCGTCATGGCGCCACGCGCCACCGTTTGCAGTGACACCGTGGTGAGCGCACCCGCCACCACGCCTACCGATACCCATCCTGCAATCTTGAGTTTGTGGCCCATACAACACCTTTTACCGCTTCGAAACCAATATACACCTTGGAAGGGCCAAACCCGCCGCAGTTCCGCATGGATGCTCACTTTGGCGGGGATAAGCGGGGTTTTCCCCGCTCTTTACCTGCGATTTACGCTTTGCCCTGCGATGCCACGGCGGCTGCGGCCTTGGCCGCCGCTTCGGCATCTCCCAGATAGTAGTGACGGATGGGCTTGAGGTCGGCGTCGAGCTCGTATACCAGTGGAATCCCGTTGGGAATGTTCAGACCCACGATGTCGGTCTCGGAGATGTTGTCCAGGTACTTCACCAGCGCGCGGATGGAGTTGCCATGCGCAGCCACCACCACCCGCTTGCCCGAGCGGATGGCGGGCGCCATGGCCTCGTTCCAGAACGGCAGCACGCGGGCCACGGTGTCTTTCAGGCACTCGGTCAGGGGCACATTCTCGGCAGCCACCCCAGCGTAGCGGCGGTCACCACGCTCGCTGCGGGGGTCGGTGGCTTCCAGCGCTGGCGGGGGCGTGTCATAGCTGCGGCGCCATACGAGCACCTGCTCGTCGCCATACTGCTTGGCCATGTCGGCCTTGTTCAGGCCCTGCAGGGCGCCGTAGTGRCGCTCGTTSAGGCGCCAGTCCTTGACCACGGGCAGCCAGGTGCAGTCCATTTCGTCCAGCGTGTACCAGAGGGTGTGGATGGCGCGCTTGAGCACGCTGGTGAACGCCAGATCGAACTCGTAGCCCTCGGCCTTGAGCAGCTTGCCGGCCGACATGGCCTGGGAGACACCGGTGGGCGTGAGGTCCACATCAGTCCAGCCGGTRAAGCGGTTTTCRAGRTTCCAGGTSGATTCGCCGTGGCGGATCAGAACGAGCTTGTACATGGTTTCCCCAGGAAAGGCAGGTCAAAAAAATGCGGGCCAAAACCCAGCATTCTAGAATTACGCTGTTCGCCAACCCAAGGAAGCTTCGTGAAATTCATTATTGATAACTGGTATCTGTTCCTCGTTGCACTGGCTTCGGGCAGCATGTTGCTGTGGCCGGTCCTCAAGAACGCCAGTGGCGGTTCGCTGACGCCAGCACGCGCCGTGCAGCTCATCAACCGCGAAAAAGCGGTGGTCATCGACGTGTGCGAAGCCGAGGAATTCGCCACCGGCCACGTGACTGGCGCCAAGAACGTGCCCGTGTCCCAGCTCGAAGAGCGCCTGCCCGCCGTGGTCAAGAACAAGGCCCTGCCCGTGGTGCTGGTGTGTGCCAGCGGCGCACGCGCCAACCGCGCCGTCGCCATTGCCAAAAAACTGGGCTACGACAACGCCCAGGCACTCGCTGGTGGCATGAAGGCCTGGCGCGAAGCCAGCCTGCCTGTGGAAAAAGCCTGATCCGCCCCCAGTTATTCGGTCAGCGCTAGTCTTGCGACTGGTTTTTCAGTCCCACAGGAAGAAAGAGGAAGGTTCGCCATGCAACCCGTGAAGATGTACACCACCGCCGTCTGCCCSTAYTGCATYCGGGCCAAGCAGATCCTCAAGTCCAAGGGYGTSGAGSAGATCGARGARATYCGCATCGACASCGAYCCCGCSGCSCGCAGCMMCATGATGGARATCACCSRKCGCCGCACGGTGCCGCAGATCTWCATCGGCGACACCCAYGTGGGYGGCYRCGACGAYCTGGTGGCGCTGGACAGCCGTGGCGAGCTGATGCCCTTGCTCGGCGCCTGACCCCCTGTCTGGGCGCTGCATAATGCAGCCCCATGTGCCCGCTGCGGGAGCTGCTCCCCGGCGGGTTTTGTTTTGCTAGCAATTTCGTAAGAGCAAAGAGACTTCACCATGGCCGACCAAGAAAACCCCGTKTTCCAGATCCAGCGCGTCTACCTCAAGGACCTGTCGCTSGARCAGCCCAAYTCSCCCGCCATCCTGCTCGARCARGAGCARCCCASMGTSGACATCCAGCTSGGCGTGGAMGCCMMCCCCGTGGCCGAAGGCATCTTTGAAGTGGCTGTGACCGCCACCGTGCAGACCAAGATCMAGGACAAGACYGTCTTCCTGGTCGAAGCCAAGCAAGCCGGCATCTTCGAAATCCGCAACGTGCCCGAAGACCAGATGGGCCCCATCATGGGCATCGCCTGCCCCCAGATCGTGTACCCCTACCTGCGCGGCAATGTGGCCGACGTGATCAACCGCGCTGGCTTCCCGCCCGTGCACCTGGCCGAAATCAACTTCCAGGCCATGTACGAGCAACAGCAAGCCCAGGCCGCTGGCCAGGCATCGCCCATCATCACGCAGTAAGCATTTACAGGCATTTTTGCCTGTAGTGCTGGATGAATAAGCGCATACAGCTATGAAAATCATAGTATTGGGCGCTGGAGCCTGGGGGACAGCGGTGGCCATGAGTGCCGCCCAGCACCCCGCAGGCCATGCCGTCACCTTGTGGGCGCGCGATGCCGCCCAGGCGGCCCAGATGCAGACGCAGCGGCAGAACGCGCGTTACCTGCCCGGCATCACCCTCCCCCCCTCCCTCACTCTGGCCCATGGCGACTTTGCTGCGCTGTGGACAGGGGCCGACCTCGTCATCGTGGCCACGCCCATGGCGGCTTTGCGCGGCATGCTGCAGGCCTTGCATGGCTGTGCTGCCCCTGTGGCCTGGCTGTGCAAGGGCTTTGAGGCTGCAACCGCTGGCAATTCCACGTCTTTTGGGCTGCTGGCGCACGAAGTACAAGCCCTGGTAGCTCCTGAACTGATAGCAGGCGTATTTAGCGGCCCCAGCTTTGCGCAAGAAGTGGCGCTGGGCCAGCCCACCGCCCTGGTGGCTGCCAGCCCCCATGCGCAGGTGCGTGATGCGCTGGTCAGCGCCTTCCACAGCCCCAGCGTGCGTGTGTATGCCAACGAAGACATCGTGGGCGTGGAGGTGGGTGGCGCGGTGAAGAACGTGCTGGCCATTGCCACCGGCCTGTGCGACGGACTGGCGCTGGGGTTGAACGCCCGCGCCGCACTCATCACGCGCGGCCTGGCCGAGATGACGCGGCTGGGTCTGGCGCTGGGTGCGCGGCCCGACACCTTCATGGGCCTGTCGGGCCTGGGCGACCTGGTGCTGACCGCCACGGGCGACCTGTCGCGCAACCGGCGCGTGGGCATGCTGCTGGCCGAGGGCAAAACCCTGCCGCAGGCCGTCGAGTCGCTGGGCCATGTGGCCGAGGGCGTTTACAGCGCCCGCACCGTGGCACAGCGGGCGGCAACGCTGGGGGTGGACATGCCCATCACCCGCGCGGTGGTGGCGCTGCTCGATGGCCAGCTCACCCCGGCCGATGCGGTCGTGACCCTGATGGGGCGCGGGCCTGCCTCCGAACTGATGTAACCCCATAGTCCCCACGAAAACAAAAGGCCCCTGCGGAATCCACAGAGGCCTTCTGTTTGGCGGCGTTGATGCCATGCGCGCCGGGGGGGGGAGTCAAAACACCCCAAACAGCATCAGCAGCAGCACAACCGACAGCGGGACGCCAAGTAGCCAGGCAATGAGAGGCATGGGGATCTCCTTGAAAGGGTGAGAAGTTCAGGTGGTTTCACTGTATTTCTCACCCCGGCTGGTGCTTGTCCGGCTTTGCACCCCAAACCCGTAGGCCCTCACCTACCCCACCTCGTAGCGCGGGCCATCCCCACAGCGCAGGGGGCCAGCGCGGCAGCCGGGCTTACAGCGCCAGTTCCAGCGCCAGCAGCTCGTCCACGGTCTGGCGGCGGCGGATCAGGCGGGCCTGGCCGCCATCCACGAGCACCTCGGCAATCAAAGGCCGCGTGTTGTAGTTGGAGGACATGCTGGCGCCGTACGCACCCGTGTCGTGGATCACCAGAAGATCGCCCACCTGCGCGGCGGGCAGGTCGCGCGGCAGCACCACGCCGCCGTCGCCCTGGGTGAACACGTCGCCGGATTCGCACAGCGGCCCCGCCACCACGCTGGGGCGTTCAGCGGCCGCAGAGCCATCACGGCGCAGCACGCTCATGGCGTGGTAGCTGCCGTACATGGACGGGCGCATGAGCTCGTTGAAGCCGGTATCGACCAGCACAAAATGATTGTTGCCCGCGTTCTTGGTGGCGCGCACCTGGCCCAGCAGCACGCCCGATTCGGCCACCAGGAAGCGGCCGGGTTCGATCTCCAGGCCGAGCTTGTGGCCCACGATGGCCTCGGCCTGCTGGCGCGCGGCGTCCCACAGGCCGTGGTAATGCTGCGTGTCCACCACCGGGTCGCCGCTGCGATAGGGGATGGACAGGCCACCACCGGCCGAGATGGCGTGCAGGTCATGCCCTGCCGCATGCGCCGTGCGCACCAGGTTGACCATGGCACCGCACAC